>JADFUQ010000040.1 GCA_015222065.1 Bacteroidota bacterium | reverse complement strand
GTTTATGTAGGATATACAACCGGCGCTCCGGTTGTCGCTGATATGGATCAGGATGGACAAAAGGAAATTGTTGTGGCAAATCGTAGCGGGATTCTCTATATAATTAGAAACAACGGTTCTATTCTTTTGCAGCAAAGTTTCGGCGAACAGGTTCATAGCGCCGCCGCGGTTAGCAATTTGGATGGAGACGCAAATTTAGAAGTTGTATTTGGAACTATGACCAGAAACCTTCATGTAGTAAAAATTGACGGCTCCGAAGTGAGCGGTTTCCCGGTTAATCACCCATCGCCTATAAAGCAAGGCGCGGGACTTGGCGATCTAACCGGAAACGGGACGCCAGAAATTGTATTTGGATTATTTAATAATGAGTTACACGTCCTTACCGCCTCAGGAGATACATTGGAAAATTTTCCAATAACTTTAGATTCTAAAATAATGTGTAAACCGGTAATAGCGCATATTAAAACCGAAACCACCGAAGATCGTTATATTGTTGTTATCACAGATAACGACGATCTTTTGCGTATTGGCATTGACGGCTCAATAACAACTTTATATTCATCGCCGGCTCTGCTATATTCACAACCTTCTTTATGTGATATAAATAAAGACGACGTCCTCGATATTTTATTAGGAACAGACAGTGGGAAATTATATGCTTTTAATATTAATACCGGTGATTCGTTAACTAATTTCCCTGTATTATTAGAAGGGAAAATCAGAACAACCCCTGTATTTGCCGATTTTAACGGCGACGGCGTTCTGGAAATTGCAGTTAGTTCAGAGGGATGCTATTTGTATGTACTTAACAGCGACGGCAGCAATTATACTAATTTTCCCGCTTTATTTGACGGACTGGTCAATGGATCGCCATGTATAGCGGATGTTGATAATGACGGGGATTTTGAAGTCATTACAGGCGGCCACAGCGGATTGAACGTTATAGATATATCGGGAAGTAAAGGCTCGCAAAAACTGTGGCGGACATTTCAAGCGGATAACAGGCGGACAGCTTATTATAAATTCGAAACAAGCAGCAGCGGCATTAGTGATAATGAACAGTTGAAACCGACTGAATATAGTCTTTCCCAAAATTATCCCAATCCATTCAACCCTGCAACGACTATAGCTTATAGCTTAGCTTCCAACAGTAAAGTAGAATTGACTATATATAATCTTTTAGGACAAAAGGTGCGCGCCCTTGTCAGCGGCGTTCAGCCGATGGGAGTGTATAAAATGAACTGGGACGGGAAGAATGACAATGGTAGAAATGTTGTCAGCGGAATTTATATCTATCAAATAAAAATGAAAGGCAAGGATAACAAGCTGAGGATGATGACTAAGAAAATGCTTTTGCTAAAATGATATGGGAACGGTAGATTTAAGACGGAAAGATTTTTTTCCAATATTAAAGCGTTTATTTTTTTAAATTACTCTCTCATCTTGCTTGCGGGATGAGGGGGTTTTATTGTAATACATCATTTATTAACGGGATTTTGCAATAAACTCAGATACACCACAAATCTACATATGAATTGCCTTCTTGCTCCATAGGAGTTGCTTTCACAAAGTGACCGCCTACATAAGTCTGCCACGTAGTGGTTTCTATGGAAAAGGGATAAAGTAGTTCATTCGGAATGCGTTGCAGAAGAGGTGCCTGCGCCTGCCTCTGCCTCAGGCGCGTAAAAGGTGTGTCTGTGTTAATTTAAATATACACTCCAAAGATTTCTTGCCAAAGTCTGAGTTTCTACCTCTTTTTTTTACTTTTACTTGTTAAACATATAAATAATTATTATTTTACTTAAAAAAGATAAGAAATACGGATTTTTCAATTAAATGTTTCAAATAAAATAAAAAAATATGTTGTTTTGAATATATTATTTATTTAACTTTATTATAATTTATTAATTAATTTCAAAATGTATCTACGCTATTATTTTAATTATATAGGAGGTTTAAGATATGCGTCCTATTAAATTTTTTTTCATATCACTGTTAATTATCCTGCCTATTACCCTTTTTGCCGGTACTAATGGGAAAATAGCTGGTTTAGTTGTGGATAAATCTTCAGGTGAACCTCTTCCCGGTGTAAATGTTATCATCAAAGGGACTTTATTAGGCGCCGCCACAGATATAGACGGCAGTTATTTTATAGTAAATATACCTGTTGGGACATATTCCTTAGAGATAACATATGTAGGCTACAAAAATGTAATAGTAAATAATGTTCGTATTCAAGCCGATTTGACAACCAGTCAGGATATTAAGTTGGAGCCTTCTCTAATGGAACTGGGAGAACAGATTGTTATTACTGCTGAAAGACCGATTATTCAGAGGGACTTAACTGCCAGTAGAGATATTATGACTTCGGATGAAATTAAGGATATCCCCGTAGAAAATGTGCAGGGTATTGTAGCATTATCTGCCGGTTTCGTTGATGGTCACGCTCGAGGTGGAAGAGATGGTGAAGTAAGGTATCAGATTGATGGTGTTTCTGCCGTAGACCCTATGACGGGAGGTTTCGATACTGATGTGCCCGAAATGGCGATTGAAGAGGTTTCTGTAATTAAATCGGGTTTTTCAGCGGAATATTCCAATGCACAATCCGGTATTGTGAATATTGTAATGAAAGAAGGTAGAAAAGACAATTATACAGGTAAAGTCCAATATAAGACTAGTAATTTTGGTGATTTTGACGGGTATAAATTTAATGAAAGCACTGGTCAGTATGAGTCAAAATCAGGTTTATCGGATATGCATCGCCTTAAGAATCTTGAGTGGGCATTCGGCGGGCCGATTCCACTGCTGAAATCCGTTACTTTTCACTTATCTGGCGAGCACTTTTTTGATGAGGGCCGGACGCCCAACAGTTATCAACATAATAATACCTATAGCGGGAAGTTTGCGATTAGTCCCTCTCAAAGGGATAAAATAACCTTTTCAGGTACATTTGCCTGGAGTAATACAGGTTCTTACAGCCATTTATGGTCGAGAAAGACTTATGAGGATAATCTGGCTAACTATATTCCCATTGAAACAAATCCTTCACCTTTAGACAGTTGGTACGGAAATGGTCAATTAGATACGGAGGATAAAAATGGAAATGGAGTATTGGACCTCAATGAAGATCTAAATTTTAATGGTATTCTTGATACGGAAGATTTAAATAATGACGGCAAATTAACCACTTATGATATGCTTGACCATCTTAGGTACAACAAAAGTAATAGTTACAATATTAGCGGAAACTGGACTCATACTATTAATAATAAAAGTTTTATTCAATGGAATATTGGCGTTTATAAAACCAAGATGGTTTATGATGTGAATGAAAAAATTAATGAAGACGCCAACCGAAATGGAATTTTAGACTTGGAATGGGATAAAAACGGCAATGGTATATTAGACATTGATGAGGACGCCAATCTTAATGGACAGTGGGATTATGAAGACTTGAATGGCAATGGTATTCTGGATACAGGTGCGGATGATATGTTTAACGACGATAATAATAATGGCATTATTGATGAATCGGAATTAAGCGATCAGGCTTTGCAGGATTATCTTAACCGGGGCGGTGATCCCGACCGTCTGTTCATGCACTGGGAAGACCTGCCTTTTGGTAGTGAGAAGGATAAAGATGGATATTTTGTGTATGGCGCCGGTAATGCTTACTATAGGTTACGCTGGAACAATGATGACAAGATTACCTATTCAAGTAAATTTTTATATAAAAACCAAATAAATAAAGAACATTTTTTAAAGGTGGGCGTCGAAGGGAAATTATGGGATATTTATGATCATGACGTCGACCTTGCCTCCGGCGGTAATGTATATGGACAAAATATCGGTGAGCGGGATGATTGGGGAGCTGAAGGTCAGAAAGCAATCTCTCCTTATACGATCGGCGCATTTGTTGAAGACAAAATGGAATTTGAAGATTTTATTGTGAATATGGGATTGCGCTATGATATATTTGATCCTAACTGGGATGATTTTCCGGGTGATATGTCCAATCCTGTTGTGGACGAGACCCATGGCGGCGAGGTGAAGAATCCTGTTCAAGTGGGATTTAAAAAATATTTTAGCCCCCGCCTGGGAGTTGCTTTTCCGATTAGCGAACGTGACCGCTTCTTTTTCAATTATGGTAAAATGTTTCAACTGCCTATCTTTAGCTTACTGTATAGAAATATTAACTGGGATTTTTCCGGTGCATTTCCTATGGTTGGTAATCCGGATATTATGCCTGAAACAACTATTTATTATGAAATCGGCGTTGAGCATCAGATAGGGCTTGATTGGAAGGTGAAAGCTGTTGGTTATTACAAAGATATAAAAGGCTTGACCGATACAAAACGTTATTTCTTTACTTCGAGCAATTACTATAGTATTTATTATAATACCGACTATGGTAAAATAGAGGGTTTTGAGTTAACGCTGAATAAACGGATCAGTAATTATTTTGGTGGTTTTATTAATTATACTTACCAGATTGCCGTGGGGAAAAGTTCGAGTTCTGCCCAAAATTATCGTCTTATCTGGGCCGGAACTATCGTACCTAAAGAAGAGAGCTATCTGGATTGGGACCAGCGGCACACCATGAATACCAATATTTATTTTCAGACAGAAGATAATGCGCCCTTTGGATTTAAACCGCTTAAAAATGTAAATATTAATATGATCGCACAATATGGAAGCGGTTTGCCTTATTCACCATCGCAGCGAACACGTGAAGTACTAATCAATACTGAGAGGGGATTGCCGACTTATAATATTGATATCTCTATTAAAAAAAGTTTTAAGTTCAAGCGCTATATCCTGTCTGCCTTTATATGGATTAATAATTTAACTGATCACATTAATATTAGAAACTATAGGGATATGGATATTGAATGGTATCAGGTGTATGGCGATACTAACAAAGATGGAAAAGTTGGTATGGATGATGATTATGATAAGGTGTTGCGAGCTGCCCGGGGGCGCTATAATAATCCAGCGTATAATTCTGAAGGCAGAAGATATAAGGTGGGTCTAAGTTTATCATTTTAATGTTAAAGTGAATATCTTTTAAAGGCGAAGGAGAGAATTAATATGAAAGAAATATGTAATAAAATATTAATATTTACAATTTTCATCAGCCTGATATTTTATACTAATGATACAATAGCAAAATCGAAAAAGAAGATCGAGAATCAAGAAGCAGAAATATCTGTTATTAAAAAGACTGCTGGTTTTACAGTACAAGATGCGATGAAAATACATAATATAGGTAAAGTGTGGACAGCGGCGTCGAATTATGGTGTTTACGGAGATCCGGAAGTGCCGGATAGATTTCCATCTTATGAATGGCCGGGCGGCAGCGGCACTCACTATCTGTGGGAAGGTCGTTTGTGGATTGGAGCGATTGTCGGGGGTGATAAATATGTGAGTCATGCGGATTATGGAAATTATGAATTGCATCCCAGCCAGGAGGAAAGATGGCAGCCTTCGATATATCCGGCTCCCAATGATTTTTTGATGGGATGGTCCGGTTCAAATCCGGTAGCCGGTAAAATGAAGTCTCTGCGAGACAGCTATGTTATATTCGACGACTTAAATTCAAATAGTTTTCCCTTGGGTGTGCAAATTTATCAACGCACTCTTTCATGGTCGGTTAAGGATTATGATGATCTTGTTGTGTACGAAATTTCTGTGGTAAATATTCCAGGTGAAGGCCCGGGCGCGTTAAATGATGTGTTTATTTCCTGGAATTTTGATGCAGACGTCGGTACCGGAACTGACCCCACATCGGCGAATATTGACGATCTTGTTGAATTTGACGGTTATGATGGTGCGGATGGCAATACCGATGAACGCGACTGGGTTGAAAATTTTGACTGGAATGATAATGGGGATATTGATGGATATGATGAATATGGTATTCTTTATGGATTGCAGTACCACGCCAGTCCGGATATCGAAAATCCTAATTATGACCCGAGTAAAAATAAACCGGATGGATTTTTTGATGAGTATACGGTTATTGTCGACTCGAAAGGTCCGGAACTGATCTGGCAAAATTCAACTGTGATAGAAGGGCCGGGCGGCTCACAAATCAATGCGGTGGCTGGTAAACCGGTTACAATTAATGATGAAGTTATACACGGCTATTGTGTTCCGCGTAATACGTCTATAATATATGATGGCGATGACCCAACTACACCGGAATACGATGCAGGTGAACGTCAGGCAGTCAGTAAAGCGCTAGGATATATTGGTGGGAGGTTATTATATTCACCTAAAATGGATGAAAATCCGATTGAAAATATCCCGGTAGAATCATTAATACTGCCTTATTCGCACATGTGGTGGAACTGGAATTCGGATCCGGGTTCGGATATTCAAAAATATGATTTTATGGCGGCGACTCATGCCGATGCTAAGGGAAAATATTTTATGCCCCATCCTTTTGATATGGGAGCGCCTGAATTTGATTACCGTTTTTTACTAACAGTAGGCATATTTGATAATTTTGAGGAAGGCGATACGCTGAATTTTGTCTTTGCCACCGGCGTCGGCTTGGGTTTAAAAGGAGTTCGTCAAAATTTGGATAATGCTATGGTTGCGTACTATTCCGGTAGTATAGAAGGCAATCCCTATAATCCTACGGCATTCAATAAAGATATCCACTGGAGGGTCCCCGTACCGCCGCCTGTTCCCGGTCTGGTATACAATCCTATTGACCAGGGCGCTAATTTAGCCTGGGATAATAAAGCTGAATTAACGATTGACGATATGCTGGGATATGTAGACTTCGCGGGATATAAAGTTTATCGCGCTAAGTATTCTACGCAGGACTGGCAATTAATATATGCCTGTGATAATGTAGAGGGCGAGGTTAAGGTTATTGATCATGCAAGCGGGGATTCAATCGCCTATACTGATTTAGATGCGATTTGTCATACCTTTGTTGATAGCGGCGGGACATTTTTAGGTGAAATATATGAAAAACCTGTTAACGGTTTACCTTATTATTACATAGTTACAGCTTATGATCCCGATAAGCCGGAAAAAGGACTGGTATCGATTGAATCAGCGCGGTCGAATTTTATGACTGATCCTGAATCCGGCGCGTCTGTGCCGGTTACTCCACAGAAACTATATAAAGCTTCTGAAAATCCAAAGCTCAGTGATTTGGATGTTAAAGTAGTACCCAATCCTTATAAAGGCGCATGCCTGTTAGAGAAGCGGTATGAGAATAAGATTATGTTTAATAATTTACCGAAAACCTGTAAGATATCCATTTTATCCGTGTCTGGAGATTTGATAAAAATTATTGAGCATACAGATGGTTCTTCTACCGAGTTTTGGGATCTGGTATCACGCAACAATCAGGATGTTGTCTCCGGATTATATTTATATATTGTGGAGACGGATGATGGTAAGTCAACAGGAAAATTTGTGATAATTCGATAATAAATAGGAGAAGAAAATGAGATGGATTAAAACAATCTTTGTATTGGTAAATTTCCTCCTAATGATAGGCGTAATAAATGCACAAACATCTGATGAGTTGGCAAAAGTAGGAACAACAGGCGCCCAATTCTTGAAATTTTCCGCAACAGCCAGAGGAGCTGCTCTGGCTAATGGGTTGATTGTGAAGGTGCAAGATGCATCTTCCGTTTTCTGTAATCCGGCGGGATTAGCTCATGCAGAGGGAATATCCGGATTTTTTTCCCATACATCGTTGTATATGGGTATGAGTTATAATTCAGCATCGGTGTCATATCCGCTGGAAGGGATTGGTAATGTAGGTGTTAATTTGGTACATTTTTCCTCTGGTGATATAGAAGAAACCACGATTGAACAACAGTCCGGTACAGGAAAAACGTTTCAATTTACTGATATGGCATTAGGTTTGTCTTACGCCCGCCGCCTGACCAATAGATTCAGTATTGGATTAAATTTTCGATATATTCGGGAGAACCTGGCTAATGGATTGGCTGATGATTTAGTCGCCAATAATTTTAGTGTAGATATCGGTGTGTTATATTTAACTGAATTTAAAGGCCTAACTTTAGGTATGAATATTAAAAATTTTGGCCCGCAATTTCAGCCGTCCGGAAGCTACACAGACTGGGATAACGGTTCGCCTATTATGGACCTGGATAATCCGGATATAATTGAAAAGAACAGTTATGATAAATACCACATGCCATTATTGTTTCAGGTGGGTATCGGTATAGATGCCATCGAGATTGGTCCCCATAAATTGACTGTATTTTCAGTAATGGAGCATCCCAATGACAATATAGAAGTATTAAACATGGCGGGTGAGTATACCTTTAATAATAAAAATATTGAATTAGCCCTTCGTTCGGGATATTCGTTTGGGCATGATGTTAAAGGCATTACCGCTGGGGCTGGTTTAATATATAATGGTATAAAGTTGGATTATGCTTTAGTTGATTATGGCTTTCTTGATTTAGTGAATACATTTTCAATTACTTTTATTAGATAACAGGAGGGAAAGCAGTGAAGAAAAAAGCAATTAACAACAAGTTTGTAAAATTATTATCAATAATATCTTTGATTTTTATTTTTGCTACTCCCTCATTTTCGACAGAAATAGGCGATCCATTAAATGTGCTCTCTCATGCCTATGGATTCTTCAGCGGAGATTACTATACATGGGCGACATGCAGGGGGTTAAATGAGGATGTAGAAATTTTTGTAGAAGACGCCATGTGGGACTCAACGATTACCATTGCCACTAATCCTTTACCTTCCAATGCAATAATTTGTTTAGAAAAAGATGACCAAAGCGGGATATACCTTGGGACTGCACAGGGTCTGGCTTATTATAATGGCAATTCATTTGAGGATTTATCTAATTATATTAGTGATCGGGTGATTGACCTGGCTTATAATGAACAGATATTATGGCTGGCTGCAAATACGGGACTATATAAATATGACGGCAATGAAATCACGTTAATTTACAATGAAACAGAAGCGCTGCCGATTAGCGCAGTAGGAGTCTCGGGAGATGCTGTCTGGTTCGGTACGGCGCTGGGGTTGAAAAAATGGACTGTAGATTCAATTGAAAGCTTTCCAGCAGTTCCATCAATCAACAGTCCGGTTAGTAATGTCATCCGAGATATCGAAATAGACGAGCAAGGCAACCCCTGGCTGGCAACCGATAAAGGTGTATGTTTTCTCGATGAAGTAAAGGGATGGGGACTGATCAGTTCCCTGGATAATCTGATCAGTGACGATATTTATACTTTAGTCCTTACAGAAGAAGATGAAATCTGGGTTGGTACAGATAAGGGATTAGCTTTATATAAAAATGACTCTACTTATAGTAATTATAAAGTTGATAATTCAGCTTTAACTGATGGCTCTACTCCCATCAATTCCATTACTCTTGTTAATTCTATTTGCTGGATAGCAAGCAATGACGGCGCTTTCCGCCTTGAAGGTAAATGGGATTGGACCCAATATCCCTGCGAGCATGCTAATTATCTTAAGGCGCATACTAACCAGATTTTTAATACGGATGTGATAAATGATATTGTTGCTCTTAATGGTAATTTATATTTAGCCACTCCTTGGGGGTTGTCTAAATTTGATCCTATTAATAATAGCTGGGAAACCTGGCGCGGACCTTATACTGATGAAACGGTATATGCTGATTCAGCATTGGTTGCAGAGGCTATGAAAGCCTGGAGCGAAAGTACGCCCAGTGTAGGTTCGGAACATTTTTTCTACAATGGCGTCGCTCAAGCATTAGGAGTCGATGCTGGCGGCGATACGCTGGGTATTTTAGAAGAAGCAACTAAATTTTTCGGCGATGTATCAGATGTGGATAAGAACGGAAAAGTAACTGTTGTTTTAATGGATATAAGGGATTATTGGGATGATAGTGCAAATGAACTGGATGGTCTGGGTGATTTGACTTTTGACGGATATTTTGATACGCGTAATTTATATTCCGAAGAGCCGACTATGCGCAAAGATTTGCTCTATATTGATATTCGGCGTCAATCACTTACTGAAGTTAAGATGGCATTAGCCAAGACACTCACCAAGCACATCCTGTATAATCATGATCCTGATGAGCAGACCTGGTTAACTGAAGGATTTGGTATGTTATCGGAAGTCCTGACCGGTTATACGGACCAATCGATTGGATTCAAAGGGTTTGATAAATTAACCTATCCCTGTCAGAATTCCATTCTGTTATGGGAAAGAACCAATCCATATCCGGATCAGCAGTTTTCTGAACTATTGCTTCTTTTTACTGCGGAAAAGTATCAAAATGGTAATGATGGAGGATTAGGAATATTACTTGATATTGCTCAGAATAATAATGAGCAGGGGATTGTTGCATTCAATACAGCCTTAAGCAATTATGGAACTCAGGACAGATTTTCTGATTTATTTTTTAATCTTGGGATTTCGGCAATTATTGAGCAACAGAAAAAGGTTGATGCGGATCATCCTATTTATAATTTTTCCTATTATGACATTGGTAGTATCACTAACTACAATACTATTTACTGGGGTATGAATAATCAGGATAGCCCTCCATATTTGAATAGTCTTTCGCAGTGGTCATCAAGAATATTTAATGCATTCAGCTTATGGAGAACCCAGTTAAAAGAATTTGGATTTATTAAATTTAACGGATCTGATAATAATCATTTTCGAATTGGTATAGTTTTAAATAATATGTTTACTCCTGATACTACAAGCAGGGTTATAGAAATACAAATAGATGAATATAACGAAAATATGTGTGCTTTTTTAGACACGTTGGATGAAAATGGATATAAGTCTTACTCTGTTTTTATCATGTCGGATATGGGAGATGGCTCCGGTGTTACCCAGATGGTGATGTCTCAAGACGTGGTTTCACCGGATAAGTTTGGCGGTATTAAAGTTGGCGTTATTCAAAACCCCTTAAATGAAAAATTGATTGATCTGTATACTACATCTTTTGAGCCGCTGTATATAGATGTTGGCGACGCCAGTTTCGTTGATGACGGCGGTTTTTTACAAATTGCCGGAAGCGCCGATACCTCCGTAGTAACATTGGAAAAATATCTTGAGGATGAGTCATACTATGAGTTTTTCTATACCGTGGACTTCGATACTATAACACATAAAGCAAATGTCTCGGAATATTACATGTACCATGCCGAGTATACAATACCAGAAGATGGTGATTATACTTTGTCTGTGGATGGGCAAGATTTATCAGGTAATGATGCAGAAGCAGATATTATGAATTTTTCCGTCACCACTGTTGCTAAGGCAGCGAAAACGGCTGCTCACAAATCCGGTGAATTTTCTATCCGTTTTCAAGACGGAAGCTTAAAAGAAGCGCATACAATCATTGTATCACCTGTTGAAAATGTGCCGGAAAGCTGTCAGCTTGGAAAAAAATCAACAATGAGCGAATATGGATTTAATAAAGAGACAACAGAAAATGAAGCGGTTTCAAAGGCTTATAAAGCAGGCCCGCAATATGTTGAATTGGAAAAACCAGTGATAGTTCGTTTCAAAATGGATGAATTAAGCGAAACTGAACAGGTAGGAATCTTCAAGCTGGTG
>JADFUQ010000347.1 GCA_015222065.1 Bacteroidota bacterium | reverse complement strand
TTTCATGGCATATTTATTTACCCAGACTCTGGCAGCCAGTTCATCTCCCTTGAAATATTCAAGAGATGCTTTAAATGCTTCATTATGGGAATACGTTTCCGGGGAGGTTTTTTCCCGCAATGGCAATTCCTCCTGTCCGGTATTAATTTTCTTTTCCTCTTCCTTAAACGTGTTTTTTTGAGCAAGTAATTCTCCCATTGAAAATATTATTTACTAATTGTTTGTTTATTTTTAAATTATGAAAAGGCCTCTGCACCCAAAATGGTTCGTGCAAGTTATAAATTGGATTATTTTCTGACAAGTCACATTCAACTGGTTTATTAACAATTCAAAATAGTTATTAACTTTTTTGTATATGCCTAACAATGTGCTACTTGCCGCTTTACCGGGTTTTGTAAATCTGTCTTAATACCTGATGGTTCCTGTATTTAGAAGCTTTTTTTCTATTATCAAATCAGGGGTTAGTAATAGCTTTTTTTACTCTTAGATAACGCTAACCTGGATAAGCCAGAACCAAACAAGTATTAAAAACGAATGTCGAACAAGGATCAACGATTTTAGATTTCAGATTTTCAATCACTTCTCAAATCGTTAATCGGTGTTCCTTGTTCTTAAATCAAATTTTACTTGCTTTATAGACGGGCTCTAATTAGCCTTGATAAAAAAAAGAGGCCACAAGTGGGGCCTCCCTTTTTAATTATGAAGATTCTTAAATTAGAATATGTATCGTATTCCAAGCTGAGCTTGCCATCTTGAACTATTGAAACCGGCATCATCAATATTCCATATATCACCATCGGGTTTGCTGAAACTGAATGTCGGGGTTGTACCGTCTGTATCAAATCCCTCGAACCTCAATAGTTGGTGAGCATCATATGAAACATAGTACCTGCGACCCCAGTCTTTGTTAATCCAGTTTGTAAGGTTAAACATATCGAAAGTAAGCTGAAGGGTGTGTTTCCTTCCACCTGCATCTACAAAGATATCCTGAATAAACTTCAGGTCAATAATATTTGAGAATGGAGATCTTGCCCCGTTCCTTTCAGCATATTCGCCACGATGTTCACTCAGATAATCATCATTCTTTATAAATTCATCCAGCTCACTCCAGTTTCCACCGGTAAGGATTATTTCAGATGACGAAGCCGGAATGTAAACCAGGTTATTGGTGCTTTCACCATTTCCGTTAAGGTTACCACGATTACCATAAACATATGAATAAACTCCACCTGACTGCCCGTTATAGTAAAGTGAAATGGCTGTAGAGAGGTTTTTCAGGTATTCTTTCTGATATGTCACAAAAGCGATAACCCGGTGTCCCATATCAAAATCTGAGCGACTGAGATCAAGATTGTTCAGTCCGTTCACCTGCTCCATATACCTCCATTGTGATGAGTTCTGGGATGACGTTCCGTCATTCAGCACCATAGCTCTACCGAATGTGTAAGCAAATGTAGCTGACAAGCCGTTATCAAAAGGTTTCTCAAGCTTAGCGGTTATGTTATATGTATAACCTTCACCAGTATTTGCTCCAAGCATAATACGTGTATAATCATCATCGATTTCATCTCGATTATAGTGAGGACGGTTATCAGCGCCGGTAAGATAGAAATCTGCATTTGGATCACGATTCAGGTTATAATATATGACATTGTTGATAGTTTTTGTATATAAACCCTCAAGTGTACCGATCATGCCCCAGGGCAGTTTCTGGTCCACTGCAAGACTGGCTCTGAACATTTG
>JADFUQ010000346.1 GCA_015222065.1 Bacteroidota bacterium | reverse complement strand
GCCCTGTACTGGCTGATTAACACAAAACCTGCCAAAGACCGCCCGGAAAGGATTTTTGTTTTTACAAATAAGGGAGAACAGGTGTGGTATTAGGAAGAAGTTAAAAGTGACTGAAGTTTAGTAAGGTGAGTAAATGATAAAATGATAAGATGGGTGAAGAGGCGAAGTTTTAACCGGATTTTAAAGGTTGAAAAAGGATTTTGCAAGGAGCGAAGCAAATGGAAATATGATCGATGACAGGCAATCAAACTTCATACTTCTAATGGGGTGCGGGTTAATAAATCACCTGATTTTCCATTCGAAACCATCTTTTTTATCCTTAATTTCAATACCTAATTCATTCAGGGTTTTACGGATATTGTCGGATGTTTGAAAATCTTTGTTTTTTTGGGCTTCAAGGCGGAAATTCAGGATCATATCGATCAGTTCCTTTGTAAGTTCTTTTTCGCCGGCTTCTTCACGTGGATTTATCAGTCCAAAAATGCCGAAAACAAAATTTTGATATAGATCTTTCAACTCATTTAGATCATTATTACTAATGGACCCTGTACCGCTTTCAATAGAATTGATTAGCCTGATACCATCGTAAAGGTGAGAGATAGCCATTGCTGAATTAAGATCATCGTTCATAGCTTTGTAACATTTTTCTCTCAGCCCTGCCACATCAAAAGTTGATTTCTCAGATGGTTTTATCTTTTCAAGAGTTTTCATTCCGTTGAACAGTCGCTCCAATCCTTTTTCTGCAGCCTGAAGTGCCTCATTTGAAAAATCCAGAGTACTGCGGTAATGTGCCTGGAGGATAAAGAACCTTATGGTCATGGGGTGGTAGGGTTTCTCAAGCATTTTATGTTCACCTGAAAATAATGCGTCCAGTGAAATTGCATTACCCAGAGATTTCCCCATTTTCTGACCGTTAAGAGTAATTAAGTTATTGTGCATCCAGTAACGCACCGATTCTTTTCCCAGAGCAGCGGTTGATTGAGCAATTTCACATTCGTGATGAGGAAACAGGAGGTCAATCCCACCACCGTGAATATCAAACTGTTCACCAAGATATTTTGTGCTCATTACCGAACATTCAAGGTGCCAGCCCGGGAATCCACTGCTCCACTCGGATTGCCATTGCATAATATGTTCAGGAGAGGCTTTTTTCCAAAGGGCGAAGTCAAAAGGATTCTTTTTTTCGTTTTGCCCGTCAAGTTGGCGTGTGTCGCTTTTCAGATCTTCCAGTACCCTGCCTGAGAGTTTTCCGTATTGATAGTTCTTATTGTATTTCTCAACATCAAAATAGACTGATCCGTTAATTTCATAAGCATAACCATTTTCCAGGATCTTTTTTACAAATTCTTGTTGTTCAATAATATGACCTGATGCATGTGGTTCAATACTTGGTTCGAGTACATTTAACTGACGCATATTCTGATGATACCTGTTGGTATAATACTGTACCACCTCCATAGGTTCACGCTTTTCAATCCTTGCCTTTTTTGCAATTTTGTCCTCTCCTTCATCAGCATCATTCACAAGATGCCCGACATCAGTAATATTTCTTACATATCTAACCTTGTATCCAATGTGCTTCAGATAACGGAATAGTAGATCAAAAGTTATTGTCGGGCGGGAATGTCCCAGGTGGGCATCCCCATAAACGGTGGGTCCACAGACATATAGACCCACATGTGGGGGCTTAAGCGGCTTGAACTTTTCCTTTTTCCTGGTAATAGTATTGTAAATGTACAAGTCTTGCATTTTTTTAAGGCGCAAATGATTATAAGACAAAATTAGCAATTATTC
>JADFUQ010000345.1 GCA_015222065.1 Bacteroidota bacterium | reverse complement strand
GTTTATGCAGCTTATCGTATATCTCTAATGCATCCTCGTAATAGTCTTTTTCAAAATAATACTCGGCAATATTTCTAAGTATAATTGTATCATCGACAAGGATATTGAAAAATGTAGAATTGTAAAGGTCAAGACCGCCCGAGAAAATATCTTCAAACTCTGTTTTGTTAGAGTGTAGTTTAAAAAACCGGTAAAGGTCCTGCAAATATTGGGTATAAATAGCTTTATCTCTCTTGAACTGATCAATAAGTTCATCGCTTTCAGAAAGTTCATTCATCCCTTCCATTTCAGCATTGAACAATTCAATCATCATTTTCTTTTGCATTCCCGGCATTCGCTTAACGTTCAGCATAAAAGAGTACTTATCAGAATTGCAGAGGAAACCTGTGTGGTAGAGTCCGTCAACAAAAGCTCTTTTATCGAAACTATCTTTTTCAGACATTAATGATTCATCAATCATTTTGTTCTCAGGATAGAATGGCAAAAGCCAGTTGATGGTTTTTTGGAAGAAATCGAAATTTTTCAAATTTGCAAAAGCTGTCATAAAGACATCTGCACCTTCCATTTGTAGTTTCGTGAATTCCTCAACTTTACCAAACAGATCATCCGATTCCTCAAAAACAGTTTTCCATGCAGGGTTCTTTTCATCCATCAGGTCTTCCGGTACCAGATTTTTAAGATCCAGTTTATCTTCCAGTTTTGGCTGAAGTTTAGCCATTTCGGGAATTATCTCATCCCTTAATTTCCTGGATATCTTTTCGGTTTCTTTTGATCGTATAACCTGGATGATAATAGCCTCTATTTCTTTTTGAATCCCTTTTTTTTCTTTAAGTGTTTTCAGCCGGCTGATTATTTCAGGATACAAATATATACGCTGGTCATATTTGAACAGGGTAAAAACAAGGCCTATTAGTGCCCGCTGACTTACTTCCCTGGTATTATCACTATAATAATCAAAGAGGATATTAAATTTATGGAGATCAAAATACCGCAGAAGACTGATAGTTATTGCACTAACAAAAAGGCTCTTGTCGTGCCATCTGAAATTTTGATTTTTCCTTAACATAGTTGCCAGTTCCAAATCCCCATCTGAATATTTGTCAGTCAGCCATAAATGGTCAAAGATATTTGCTACCAGTGTTTCGAATTCCTTTACATCTTGTGATGTAGGATCAGAACTCAGAGTAAAATTCTCTTTAATGACTTTCTTAAGTTCCTTATTGAAACTCAGGTCATTCAGGTTTTCAGCAACAGTTTTACCTGAAAGTTTCTGTTTTGTTTTAAGATCAGACTTATACGCGTAAAGCTGCCATCCCGAATTTTTTGAAAGAAGGATTTCTTTTACCTGGTCATTTATCTGCAGGATGGAAACTAACAGACGGTTGTATATATTTTGTCTTTCAGGATCTTTAATCCCTTCCAGTGTATACTTCAGCATGTTCTCATAGGTGGATTCCAGTTTCTCCAGTTCGGAATTAAGATCGCCCATTCCTGATTCGGAAACAAGTTTACCAAGTAATTCAAGTGATTCCTTAACTCTTTTCCGTGCAACCAGGTTGTTAATGTTTGATGTATGTTCGCGTATGTAAGATATGTTCATAAAAGGAAAAATAGTTAATAATATTGATTATTGCAATTAACTGACAAAATATACATAGAAATATTATCATAACTGCACTTGTCTATTATTCAATAATTAAGCCAAAATTTAAATTGCGACATTTCTTCATGTAATTTGTTTTCTTTTAGACCGTCATGAGCTTTACGAAAAGCCGGGGGAGATTGCTTCACTTCGTTCGCAAAATCCTTTTTCATCAAATAAACCCGGTTAAAAATTCATTCTCTCTCCTCTTTCATTCTTCCCCTGTAGAAATAGCTCCTACCCTGGTGGAATATTTTCGTGCCTCAAATTTCACCCCGATACGGTCATTCTTCCCTACGGGGCAGGCAGGGCAAGCGTCGCATTTTACAGGGCAGGCATCATTCCACTATTCCATCATTCCATTATTCCTGTTTATTAAAAAAAATGTATCGAAAGCGTAAAAATTTTATTTAAAGGGAATAAACCCACTTGTTGGGTTGTCTAACGATTAGTAAAAACAAACAGAGATGAATAGAATAATTAGAAAAATTGTTATACTGTGTTTTTTATTAGTGTTTTTTTTCACCGGACTAAATGCACAGCAAAAAGTATGGTCGCTAGATGAATGCATTGACCTTTCTTTACAGAATAACATTTCGCTTAACCAGAAGAAACTCTCCGGCAAACTGGATGAGGTTAATCTGGAGCAGTCGAAAGCAGGAGTTCTGCCATCATTAACAGCTTCGGGCAGTCAGAGTCTCAATTTCGGAAGGTCGGTTGATCCGTATTCATACGATTATATTGAACAAAATATTTCAAGTAGTAATTTATCGCTGAACTCGAACTTTACCCTGTTCAATGGATTTCAGACAAAAAACAACATCAAAAAAGATGAGATTGACCTGAAGGCAGGCAATTATGACCTGGAAAAAACTGAAGACCAGGTAATACTTGATGTTACCCAGGCATATCTCCAGGTACTTTATGCATACGAGCAGGTTGAAAATGCTGAAACAAAAGTAAAGTCAACTGAAGCACAGGTTAAAAGAACAGAAATACTTGTAAGTACGGGAAGTGTACCTGAGGGGGATTTGCTGAAGATAAAATCTCAACTTGCTACGGATAACTATAGTCTGGTAAATAATGAAAACCAGCTTTCAATTTTGAAAGTAAACCTGATGCAAATAATGGAAATGCCGGTGACAGATAGTTTCGATATTGAAAGACCGGATTTTATTGAACCTGATCTGGGAACACTGACTGTTCCGGAATCAGAACAGGTTTTTCAGGATGCTCTTAGACAAAGGCCGGAGATACAGGAGGCAGATCTGATGGTACAAAGCGCTAAAACAAGTCTTGATATTGCTAAAGGTGCACGACTTCCAAGGCTGACACTTTCGGCAGGTATAACAACCGGGTATTCTAATACCAGAAATTTATATTCAAGGGAATCAACTTTGGCAACAAAGGAGATAGGATATTTACAAAGTGACCCATCAGAAATTGTTGTGACACAGGCTCAGATGTTTACAACTACACCAATTGGTTATCCCTATTTCGATCAGTTGCAGGATAATCTTAGTGAATCAGTCAGACTTAGTCTGAGTATTCCAATATTTGACAGAAAGCAGGTTCAAAGTAACATAAAGCGCTCTGAAATAAATATTAACACCGCAAAATTAAGTGCACAGAATACAAGAAACCAGTTACGGAAAACTATTGAGCAGGCTTATAATGATATGATTGCTGCCAGAAATAATCTTCAGGCATCAAGGGAACAATTAAAATCAATTGAGAAATCATTCGGGGATACTGAAAGGAAATTTAAACTGGGAATGGTGAATGCAACAGATTACCTGATTGAAAAGAATAACTTCGAACAGGCAAAATCAAACCTTACACGTGCTAAGTATGAATTAATATTTAAACAAAAAATTCTTGAATTTTATCAGGATAAACCGATTGTTTTGTGAACTTAACTCGTAACACGAAACCCGTAACTCGTAACACTCTGGAAGAATTTAGAATGTAGAAGAATGCAAACATTTAACATATAACACATAAAAGAATAAAATGAAAAAGATCATAATAATACTATCGATTGTAATTCCGGTTGTTGTAGCAGGTTTTATTCTGCTTAAAAAGGAAAAGCCGTTAACATTTAAGTGGGAAACCATACCGGTTGAGAAAGGTGATATGAACAAAGTGGTTACAGCTACCGGTACACTTGAACCTGTCACAGAAGTACAGGTTGGCACACAGGTATCGGGTGAGATATCGGATCTTTACGTGGATTTTAATTCGCAGGTAAAAAAAGGTCAGATAATTGCCATGATTGATACTACTAATCTGGCAGCCCAGGTGTTTGATACAAAAGCAAATTACCACAGGAAGAATATCTTACTTGACCAGGCTGAGAGGGAATACAATCGTATAACGAAGTTGTTTAAGGCGAAAGTTGTTGCCCAGGTTGAGATGGACAAAGCATTGGACGATTTTCAGACAGCAGAATCAAATTTGCTTTCGGCAGAAACACAATTAAACAGGGCAAAAATTAATCTGGATTATGCAACTATCAGGTCACCCATAGATGGAATAGTGATCTCAAAAAATGTGGAGCAGGGGCAGACCGTTGCAGCCAGCTTTAATTCACCAACACTGTTTAACCTGGTGAATGACCTTACAAAAATGCAGGTGGAAGCAAGTATTGATGAAGCAGATATAGGCCAGATAGAGGTTGATCAGAAGGTGGATTTTTCTGTTGATGCCTATTCTGATGAGACTTTTAATGGTGTTGTCAGACAGGTCAGGCTTAAACCCGTTATTGTATCAAACGTTGTAACATACACTGTGATAATTGATGTGCCCAACCCTGATATGAAACTTATGCCGGGTATGACAGCAACAATCACAGTAATGATTGACAGCAGGAACGATATTTTGAAAGTTCCGTCAAGGGTTCTCAGCTTTACTCCGCCTTCAGATTATTTAACTTATTATTATGAAAGCTTGCCCGATTCTATGAAACAGGGTATTATCGAGATGAGAGAAAGGGTAGTTGAACGAATGAAATCGATGGGACTTTCTGACAAAGAAATTGAAAACAGGCTGGAAAGGTTCAGCCAGACTGCGATGTTCAGGCAGGGAAGTGGAGGCAGACCGGCCGGGGGCTCAAATATGGGAGCCGGAATGGGCGGTGGATCCGGGATGGGTATGCAGAATATGAGCCGGCAGCAAGGAAGTACCAACAGAGGAAATTTCGGTAGGATATGGATAAGGGAAAATGAAGTTATTCGTCCGCTTATGGTATCTACAGGGTTAAGTGAAGGAGGGTTTGTTGAGATACGCTCTCCCCGCCTTCAGGAAGGCATGGAAGTAATAATAGGGGTTGAGTACGATGAAGAAAAGGTTAAGAATCAGAATCAAAGAAGTCCATTTATGCCAACGGGTGGAGGTGGAATGAGACGTGGTCTTCGATAACACATCCAGTGGTTAATTATGATATTACAATATTCAATTATTTAGGATAATGAAGGAACAGGATCAGGAAAGAAAAAAGATCATTTCGGTTAAAAACCTGTCAAAGATATACGATATGGGTGCCGTAAAGGTACATGCATTGCGCGGTATTGAAATGGATATTCATGAGGGTGAATTTACTGCAATAATGGGGCATAGTGGTAGTGGCAAATCAACACTTCTTAACATATTGGGATGCCTGGATGTGCCAACTGAAGGAAAGTATTACCTCGATGATGCCGATGTTAGTCATCTGGACAAAAACCAGTTAGCCAGGATGAGGAACAGGAAAATAGGTTTTGTTTTTCAAACTTATAATCTTTTACCAAGAACCTCAGCGCTTGAAAATGTTGAACTGCCCTTGCTTTATAATCCGGAGATAAGAAGAAAAGAAAGGAAGGAAAGGGCTATGAATACTTTGGAATTGGTAGGGCTTACCGATTGGTCGGAGCATTTTCCAAACCAGCTTTCCGGAGGACAGCAACAAAGAGTTGCCATTGCCAGGGCACTGGTAAATGATCCGGTGATAATGCTTGCCGATGAACCGACCGGTAACCTCGATACACGGACAAGTTTTGGGGTGATGGAAATTTTCCAGGAGCTTAACCGGAAAGGAATAACCATCGCGTTAGTTACTCATGAGATGGATATTTCAAAATTTGCTACACGAAATATCCTTTTCCGTGATGGAAGGATCAGTAAGGAAATTATTATTAAGAATATAAAAAATGCCGGAGAAGAGCTTAAAAAACTACCTCCGGAAGATGAAGAGATGGAGTAAATGAGAAGATGAGAAGATGAGAAGATGAGAAGATGAGGAAATAAATGAATTAATTAAATCATTATATAAGAAAATGAATCTGCTAAATTTATTTATAATTGCATTACGATCGTTGAATAAAAACAAGATCAGATCGTTACTAACCATGCTTGGGATCATTATTGGTGTGGCTTCGGTAATTGCTATGCTGGCTATTGGTCAGGGCTCGAGAGATAGTATTGAAAACCAGATATCCGGACTAGGCTCAAATGTTATTATGGTGTTTCCGGGTGCAACTTTCAGGGGAGGGGTTGCTACAGCGGCAGGGTCTGCCCAGAGTCTTGAAATGGATGATCTGGAGGCTATTCGGGCTAATTGTCCGTCGGTAAAATATCTAAGTCCGGTTGCACGGTCCGGAGGCCAGATCATTGCAGGATCAAATAACTGGAATAGTTCCATTCGTGGTGTGTATAATGAATATCTTGATATAAGAAATATTGAGGTGGAAAGCGGATCACGCTTTTCGGAAATGGATGAGAAAAGGGCTTCAAAAGTGTGTATAATCGGACAGACTGTAGCAGAAAACCTGTTTGATGAATATACCGACCCTGTTGGTCAAAGAATAAGGATAAACAAAATACCTTTTACTGTTATTGGTTTGTTAAAAGAAAAAGGCCAGGGTGCAATGGGAGAGGATCAGGATGATATTATTTATGCCCCGTTTTCAACTGTCCAGCGCAGGATGAGAGGTGCCAGGCAGAATATCCAGCAGATATTTATTTCGGCAGTGTCTGAAGAAAAAATTGAACTGGCATCTGAAGAGATTGATGAATTACTGAGAACGAGAAAAAATATCAGTATGTATGAAGATCCTCCGTTTCATATTCGCACACAAACCGAGATAGTTGAGATGTTCACATCTACATCAAATACTATGATCGTACTACTGGCGGGTATAGCCAGCATCTCACTGATAGTTGGCGGCATTGGTATTATGAATATTATGCTTGTATCTGTAACAGAAAGGACAAGGGAAATTGGGCTCAGGATGGCAGTAGGAGCAAGGAGTAAGGATATTCTTCGCCAGTTCCTGCTTGAAGCATTATTATTGAGCCTGCTTGGCGGATTAATTGGTGCTGCTTTCGGAATATTATCATCAAAACTGTTTGTTGCAATAATGGGTTGGCCGATAACTGTCTCAAGCTATTCTGTTGTTCTGGCATTTTCTTTTGCCTTTATCGTTGGGGTCTTTTTTGGCTGGTATCCTGCCAGGAAAGCTGCAATGTTAATACCAATGGATGCATTAAGATATGAGTAGGGAAGAAGGGAATAATGGAATAATGGAATAATGGAAGAGTGGAAAGATGGAAAGATGGAATGAATATATAAGAGAGGTGAGAGGGTGAGTAAGGTGAGTAAGGAGGAAGAGATGAAATGTGCGAAGAGGTGAAGTTTAACTGGTCTTTTTCCTGATAATTGCTATTCGTTGGTGAATTATTAATAGGGCAGAAATAATTAATGCTTCTCCTAAAAGGAAGATGCCCCACTTAAAATTCACTGGCATATAGCTTGTCAGGTCATTAATGTAATCTTCATTGGTTATAAGTGATGAAAGTTCATTCAGGTAACCGCCTCTGACAAGCAAATGAGTATAATCCAGGATGAAACTGATGAATATGATAATGGCACCTGAGATAATCAAGACCCATTCATGGGAAATCAGTCTGAAATGTTTTTTTGCAGTTTCGCCGGCAAATATTAAAGTAGCCATATAAATCATTGAAAAAGAGTAGATAACTGGTGCTAAAACCGGACCAAACCATATAATTGGAATTAGAAAAAGTATATCCCAGGTGAGGAGTGAATCAGGCCAGCCAACAAGGAGCTTCAACCCACAATAATAAAAAAGATCCCAAACAGCAAAAGCGAAAAGAAAAAAGCCAAATTGTTGGAGACCTGTTTTTCCGGCAAGAAGTCCGATACAAACGAGCATTATTATAGTAGCCAATTCCCTTACAAGTTCAAAAGATAAAATATCAGGATCAATCAGTTTTAATGGGAATTCAAATCCTTCCGGGTAATACAGCTCACGAAAATAAATTACAAGAATGGCTTCGAAAAAGCCCATTGCAAGTGCAAAAATACCTGTTTTCCAGATTTTAATTGTAATATCACGGGAAATCCAGGGGTTGATCATAGGATATTTATTTTTGGTTCTTCAGGATAATACAAGATACTGGAATACTGGAATACTGGAATATTGGAATATTGGAATGTTGGAATAAGATTGAAAAATTCATTATTAGTCCTTTCTAATTTATTAGAATGTATCATCCCAATTACCATATTCCTTAGTAGCGTATTAAATATTGTCCCTGTATTTTAAATAATAAATGTCGAATGTTAAATAAAAAATGTTAAAGTTCCTGTAAATCATACTTAACTTTATTATTTATCATTT
>JADFUQ010000344.1 GCA_015222065.1 Bacteroidota bacterium | reverse complement strand
TAATAGATATGCAACATGTTCGGCAATATTTTCCTGCTTTATCACTTCTTTTGTTAATGTATCCCTTCGTGCAATTTCAACTGTGCCATTAGTAATATCCCTTGGTCCGATAGCAATTCTTACAGGAACCCCTTTAAGTTCATATTCAGCAAATTTCCAACCGGGTTTTTGTGTATCCCTGTTATCGTATTTAACCGAGATGCCTTTATCAGTCAGAGTTTTTCTTATTTTCTCAGCCGTATTGGATATTTTATCCAGTTCACTATTACCTTTATAGATTGGAACAATTACAACCTGTATTGGTGCAAGATTAGGAGGTAGTATAAGTCCGTTATCATCTGAGTGTGCCATAATCAAGGCACCTATCAATCTGGAAGAGACTCCCCATGAAGTGGCCCAAACCAGATCCTGTTTGCCGTTCTTATCAGTAAATTTAACATCAAAAGCCCTGGCGAAATTCTGACCCAGAAAATGGGAGGTTCCGGTTTGTAAAGACTTACCGTCTTGCATCAGGGTTTCAATAGCATACGTGTCAACTGCACCGGCAAATTTTTCAGCTTCCGATTTTAATCCTTTAATAACCGGTACTCCCATATAGTTCTCAACAAAGTCCGCATAAACGTCAACCATTCTTTCCGTTTCTTCAATAGCTTCTTCTCTGGTTGCATGGGCTGTATGACCTTCCTGCCAAAGGAATTCTGAAGTCCTGAGGAAAAGCCGGGTTCTCATTTCCCATCTTACCACGTTAGCCCATTGATTAATAAGCAGTGGGAGATCACGATATGATTGTATCCAATTCTTGTAGGTGTTCCAGATAATTGTTTCAGAAGTTGGGCGGACTATCAGTTCTTCTTCCAGCCTGGCATTTTCATCAACTACCAGTCCCTTTCCTTGCGGATCGTTTTTTAAGCGGTAGTGAGTAACAACTGCACATTCTTTAGCAAAACCTTCTACGTGCTCTGCCTCCTTGCTGAAGAAGGATTTTGGAATGAACAAAGGAAAATAAGCATTACTATGACCTGTAGCTTTAAACATTCTGTCAAGCTCGGATTGTATTTTTTCCCATATAGAATATCCATATGGTTTTATTATCATACACCCGCGAACAGCTGAGTTCTCGGCGAGATCAGCTTTTATTACTAAGTCATTGTACCACTGTGCGTAATTCTCACTTCTCTTTGTTAATACTTTTGCCATAATTTTTTTTGGTATGGAATTTGTTTTATTTTTATCAAAAGGTTTTAAAAAACCTTGCAAAGTAAATAAAATCTATCAGATTAATAAAACAGAAACAGGAGGTAAGTCATGAAAACAAAAGCAAAAATATACATTATAGCTGCAAGCCTGGGGATTTTAAGTACACAGGCATTTACAGCTTCCTCCGGTATAAACCAGAGAGACCATTTCCGGTTTGACAGAACTAATCCTGCCGGTCAGGATATAATTGTTGAAAATAACTATTACTACGGAGATGGAGATTATATATATGATTATTACTATGCTTCCAGAATAAGAAGGTTTCACAAACCTTATGTTTCTTATTCTTATTATAATTCATATTATACTGATTGTTACTGGTATACATATGAACCTTCATTCTGGGGTATGAGCATATATCTTGGATCGATGTGGAATCCCGTAGGATTATCTATTTCATTTGGATTTCCTTACAGGTCATACTATCAATCATATTATTACGATCCATATCCATGGTATCCTGTATATAATATTATATATAGGCCCAGGATTGTGAACAGATATTATTATAATACATGGTATGGAAATCGAATTCGTTATCACAGACCTTATTATGCTAACAGATACAATTATTTTAATAATTACCGGGATTATTATAGAGATGGTTATTACTCACGTCCTAATAAGTATGCGAATAATTACAGGGCGAGTAACAATTACAGGAAAAATCAGGTTGTACCTTCACGAGCCTCAGTAAACAGGGATAACAATCGAAACAGTAATGTTGTTAATAGCAGGCGGCGTAGTTTACCAACTAATACTACTTCCCGGACCGGTAATAGTAACAGTAATGTAGAAAAAGGCAGGCGGGTAGTATCTAATACTAATGTTGGAAGAAGGAATCCTGCTTCAGACAGAACAATAATTGAAAACAGGAATAGCAATAAGAATGTATCTCCGGTTACCAGAACTAACCGCTCAGGTGGAAATGAAAGGATAGTAACCAATACAAGGAGAAATACGCCGGTGTCAAATAATGATCGTAACATAAACCGTTCGCAAAACAAAACTGAAACACGAAAGAACACCGATATACGGTCCAGGAATGAATCCAGTCGTTCTGTTTATAGAGCACCTCAGAAAAATAGTAGCAGGACCAGGATATCAAAACCGGCAAATACGAATCGCTCAAACAGTTATCGTGCTCCTGCAAAGGCAAAGAAAACCAATGTGAGATCGAGTAATTCGAGAAGTAATAGCTCTTCAAAAAAAGTTACCAGGTCGTCCGGAAACAGTAAGTCAAAGGTTATACGGTCAGGATCGGGAAGTAAATCATCCCCGAAAAAATCCTCTGGCAAGAGACGATAAGCAAATAAAAACCTGGTTAATCCGGGTTTTTATTTTTGTGAATCGTCTGAATTTATTACATTTGTTTGTATTCATAAACATAAGTTTTTTAAAACAGGATAATGTTTGGTATAAAATTTGCATATTTACTATTATAGAAACTTATTGGGAGGTTAAAATATGAAAACCAGGTTATACATAATAATTTTAGCATCGGGCTTTTTAGGAGCTTGTTCAGGAAGCATGATGTTGTCAACAGGGTATGATGATATTTATTATTCACCGGGAGATGAGCCAAGTCAAACAATTATTGAAAGGTCTGCAGCTCCATTGGATAATGCTTACAGTGCGATGGATTTTTCTAATGATGGTACAACTGAAAAAGGATTAAATGTTTACCAGACAGATACTCTTCAGGCTGACGCATATTATGAAGCAGGTGACAGTTCAATGATAGTGAATAACTATTATGAAAATGAAAGGTACGATTACTATGGAGGAATACCATATTCATCGAGAATAAGGAGATTTTACGGGTATTCACCTTCATTTAGCTACTTTAGTCCCTATTATAGTTCGTTTTATGATCCTTTCTCTTTCGGGTTTTATTCAGGATATAACATGTATAACAGATATAATTACGGATACGGAAGTCCTTATTATGGTTAT
>JADFUQ010000343.1 GCA_015222065.1 Bacteroidota bacterium | reverse complement strand
TTGTTCAGGCCATTGACTGCCCAGAATTCATCGTTGTTAACTGATCCCGGGTAAAAAACATGGGCAGTTTCACCACTTTCGTGTTGCATATCTTTTAAAACACGCATACCAGATTTGTGAAGTTCAGGGAACAGAGCTATTATGGGCACCGAGCCTTGCAAACCAACATCATTAGTTGCCAGACCTGCCCATTTCCTATCCGACGTCAAACCTTCCTGAATACCAAACCTGCCGAGTTTATCAAAATAACTGCTGGTAATAAAGGTATTAAGCTGAGAATTTATCTGGTTTAATATAAACGGTTCAACACTGCTTTCGTAAAAATTATTCAGAAAGCCTTTTGTTTGTTTATAGAGGTCTTCTCTGTTTTTAATAATATAATCTGCAACTTCTGTGGCAGAATTGAAGAAATTAGAGTAATAATTCCCCACAATATTCGTGAGTTTGTTGTCGTATGCATTGGGGAAATTCCAGGAGACTATAAATGAATTTTCGAGAACCTTAGCATTTTCCAGGTTTCCGGATACAGCCAGGGTGCTGTATAAAGGTTTCAAGGGCCTTTTCTTACCTGTTGTTTTATCAATTTCAATCTTATTCCTGTCTTTAGTATTATCTATATTGGGTAGTGTTTTATTTTGAAGCACATATTCATAATAAGGATGGCGCCAGTTCCAGCCAAGATAAAAACTGGTTTCCGGTGACAATGACGCCAATGCCATTGTTCCGAATGAGCTCTCTTTAGTATCCATGCCGGTACAGGACATCTCACAAATTTTGTAGTCAGAATTATCCTGTAGTTCAGTCGAATAATATTTATCATTAACATCATAACCGACAGCATTTCGAAGAGTTGCCATCAGCATAACATCAACCGGATTATTGATTTTTGATGTAATTTTAAAATTCAGGTGTATTGCTGGCAATGAAGAATTTTTTACATCATTGGGGATAAACGGACTATATGCTTCAAGTTCGATATCAAAAGGCATATCGGAATCGGTGAACTTCATATTAACAAAGGGAAATCTCGCCGAATATTCGATGGTTTCTATGCCGGATAACCACGGGAATTCGTAAAGCTGATTGCGGATAACTGCTACATTATACCCCTCATCGATTTGAAGTAACTTCAATTGCGGATCTTTGCCTTTCTCTTCATACCTGACAATAAAAAAAAGCATAGTATTTTCAGGCAAATTAAGTTTTGCGCCGGTACCTTTCGGTTTGTTGTTGAAAATATTCCAGTTGTAGAAAATACAGTCTTTTCTTAATTCTGCAAATCCGGTACCGATACCGCCAAGCGCTATACCACTACGGGCTTTGTCAGAATAATGCATTACCTCCGTTACTGCTGTATTATTCATTATTATGTTTTCTTTTGTATCCACCTTACAGGCAAATGTCATTAATACTAATACTACAAAAACAATTAAAATTGTTGGTAAAGTTACTTTTAATACGAAACTGTTTTTTTTCATGGTTTAATTCTTATTGGTTCTGGTTTATAATAAATTAGCCTGAGTTCGATACAAGCAATAGCCTTCTGTGTTTGAATATAAGCTGTTTACAAGAAAATATGTGAGAATTCTTTTTGTGCAATTTTGTGTCTTAGTGTTTTAGTGGCATTCTTTTATTTTTGCCACTCTGGTACAGTAAACCTCTTTACGGGGCAGGCTAAGACTCAAAGTTTCACTAAGTAAACGTTAATGTTTTGTTTATCAATATCTAATATATCGAACTCACGTTAAATTACCTCTCAATTAATTTCATCACTTCCAGTACCAGCGGAAAATCATTATCACTGCCGGCAGGATTCCAGGGGGTTCCCTGAGTTGTAACCTTTTTACTATCCAAAGCTTCCTGTGCCCTGGCATTATTTCTATT
>JADFUQ010000342.1 GCA_015222065.1 Bacteroidota bacterium | reverse complement strand
CACTATGGTTGAAGGATGATGTGAAGAAAAATATGAATAGCTTAACTCGTAACCCGAAACACGTATCTCGTAACTCTTTGGAATGATGAACGATGATTGTTGAATGATGAAGTTAATCTTGAACTTTGAACTCTTTGAAAGAATGAAAAAGATAGATTATTATGATAATGTATTTTCAAAATAAACTCGCATTTTGTTATGAACTGGGTTGAAGCTATCATTTTAGGATTAATACAGGGGCTTACCGAATTTTTACCGGTAAGCAGCAGCGGACATCTTGAACTTGGCAAACATTTTTTACAGATAGAGACCGAACAAAGTTTAAGTTTTACAGTAGTTGTTCATGGTGCTACGGTATTATCTACAATAGTCGTTTTTTGGAAGGAGATCAGAGATCTGTTTTTAGGATTCATAACTTTTAAATGGAATAATGAAAATAAATATATTGTAAAAATATTAGTGTCAGTGATCCCTGTAGGGATAATTGGCTTGTTTTTCGAAGAGGAAGTAAAACAGTTTTTTACCGGAAATATTGTTTTTGTTGGCGCTATGCTTCTGGTTACAGCTACCTTGCTGTCACTAACATATTTATCAAAATCTAGAGGGAAAAATATTTCATTCCTTGATGCTTTTATAATGGGAATAGCGCAGGCATTAGCTGTTTTACCGGGTATTTCAAGATCAGGAGCAACAATTGCAACCGGCATAATGCTTGGAAATAATAAAAAAGAGATTGCACAATTCTCATTCTTAATGGTTCTTATCCCGGTAATCGGAGCAAACTTGAAAGATATTTTGTCCGGCGAGTTTTCAGAAACCTCTAGTATCGGGATTATAGTTATTGTTGTTGGTTTTATTGCAGCATTTATTTCCGGCCTTCTTGCATGTAAATGGATGATTAATCTTGTTAAAAGGGGAAAATTGATTACTTTTGCAATTTATTGCACGATTATTGGCTTTTTGGCAATCTTGTTAGGGTAATATGTTTCCGGCAAAAAAAAATGATTTTCAGAAAGGACAGGTATTAATATTCTCTAAACCATATCATTGGACCTCTTTTGATTTAGTCAGAAAAATAAAGATAATTTTACAGAAACAATTAAATCAAAAAATAAAAATCGGGCATGCCGGAACATTAGATCCATTAGCAACGGGATTAATGATTTTATGTACAGGGAAAGCTACTAAACGAATATCCGGATTTCAGGATCTGAATAAAGAATATATAGCAACAATTGAATTGGGAAAAACAACTCCGTCATTTGATCTTGAAACGGAATTTGATAATAAACAAGAATTCAAACACATAAGAAAAGATTTATTTGAATCGGTTCTTAAAACATTTATCGGGGAAATTTACCAGATACCGCCTGCATATTCTGCTAAGAAGCATAAAGGCAAGAGAGCATATGAATTTGCACGGAGGGGTGTAGAGATTGAACTAAAACCTGCCAGGATTAATATTTATAAAATAGAATTGTTGGATTTTAATCTTCCTTTAGTTAAACTAAGGATATTGTGTAGTAAGGGAACTTATATCCGGGCCTTGGCAAGAGATATTGGAAAAGCCCTTGATAGCGGAGCATATCTAAAGACATTAGAGAGAACACGAATAGGGGATTATTGTATAAATGACGCTTTTACAATAGAAAGTTTTGAAAAAGAACTTTTCAATGTAACAATACATTATCATGAATAACTATAATAAAACTATAAGCCGATGAAAATGAAATTGTCTCAGTTTAAATATAATCTGCCTTCAAATCTGATTGCAATATACCCTGAAAAAAATCGGGACGAATCCCGTTTAATGGTTTTACACAAAGATACCGGTATGATTGAACACAAAGTATTTAAGGATGTTATTAATTATTTTAAGGAAAAGGACATACTTGTATTTAACAACACTAAGGTCTTCCCAGCCAGGTTACACGGTAATAAGGAAAAAACAGGGGCTGAGATTGAAGTATTCTTATTAAGAGAGCTTAGCAAGGAGCAAAAGCTATGGGATGTTCTTGTTGACCCGGCCAGAAAAATAAGAATTGGGAATAAACTTTATTTTGGCGATGAGGAAATACTTGTCGCGGAAGTGATTGATAATACAACTTCACGGGGACGAACCCTGAGATTTCTTTATGACGGCTCATATGAGGAGTTTAAGAAAACATTGTATAATTTGGGAGAAACCCCATTACCGAAATTTATTAAAAGAGAAGTAGAACCGGAAGACAGGGAAAGATATCAGACAATTTTTGCAAAACATGAAGGAGCTGTTGCCGCACCTACTGCAGGAATGCATTTCAGTAAACAGTTGTTAAAACGATTTGAGATAAAGGGGATAGAATTTGCGGAGATTACACTGCATGTAGGTTTGGGAAATTTCAGAAGCGTTGATGTGGAAGATCTGACTAAGCATAAGATGGATTCGGAGAAGATTATTATTTCTGATGAAGCAGCCCGGATAATAAATAATGCAAAAGAAAGGAAAAGTGCTGTATGTTCTGTCGGAACAACGGTTATGAGAACACTTGAAAGTTCAGTATCAACTAATGGTTATGTTAAACCATTTAACGGTTGGACAAATAAATTTATTTTCCCTCCCTACGAATTCAGCGTACCAACAATGATGATCAGTAATTTTCATCTTCCATATTCCACCTTACTGATGATGGTTTCAGCTTTTGCCGGATTTAAAACCCTGTTTGATGCTTATAAAGTTGCCATAAAAGAAGAATACAGGTTTGGAACCTATGGCGATGCGATGTTGATTATTTAAGAATTGTGTTGCAGTGATGCAGTTACTGGTTGCTGCCGATGTTACGGGTTAATTGTATGACTCCCGTATAACCATCATTTGACAACCTAATGACTCTCCTTATTCTTTACTCTATGCTCTTCAAATATGTTTCGAATAATGGCCCGGATCAACCAATTCCCTGTATTTTAACACAACCTTTTTAAAATCTTCCCAGGCAGGTCTTTTTAAATCAGGATTTCTCAATAATGCAGAAGGATGAAATACGGGCATAACCAAACGGTTGTTCCAGTCGATCCATTCACCCCTGATTTTAGTTATTTTCAGGTTAGGATTGATCAGTCCTTGTAGTGCTGTTGCGCCTAAAAGGATAATTATTTTAGGATCAACAAGGTCAATTTGCTTTATAAGATAAGGCAGGCAAGCAGCTTGTTCAACTTTTGAAGGAGCTCTGTTGCCGGGCGGATGACACTTAACAATATTACTGATATAGACATGTTGTTCGCGGGTAAAGCCACAGGCAGCAAATATTTTATCCAGTAATTTCCCTGACTTTCCAACAAAAGGTATTCCCTGCAGGTCTTCTTCATATCCCGGCCCTTCTGCAATAACAAAAATTTCAGCATCAGGATTGCCTCCTCCAAAAACTACCCTATTGCGGGTGCTTGATAGTGAGCATTTTGTACAATTAGAAACTTCAGATTTCAGATTTTCAAATTTATCAGTCATAACAGTGCTGTTGATATCTCTTGTTTAACATTTATTTACTTGTTTTCAGAATTAATTTAGCATATTTGGTTTATCCAGAATTTAATTTTACACTATCAAAGTTAATATTTTGTTTTAAGAAGCTAATGAAATAAACGTTGAATAATTAAGATTCTACCGGAAAACTCAAGGCTCTTGTTTTAAATTACTTCATCATTCGGTATTCGAAATTCAGCATTCATAATTTTATTCTTCTTCTTCACTTCATCATTCAACGTTCATCCTTCCAAGGCATTCTGGTCGTTTCAAGCAGTTTGCTTCGTCGCTTCGCTCGCAAAATCCTTTTTAACCCTTTAAAATCCGGTTAAAACTGCGTCCTTTTAAAAAGTGTCGCATTTCACGGGGTTCACCTAGTGAAACCCTGCGCAGCAGGAGTAACGAAGTTGCTGTTTCATAGGATAAACCTCTTCAATGACCATCGTTATTTCCATGATGCACTATCCCGAATGTGTTAATATTATAATATTTACAAAAAGGAGAACCATTAACAACCAATTTCGTAATAATATGATGTATTTCATTGATATACTCCATTGCTTGCGATGGAGTGATTAATTATTTAGATAAATTTTACAGATTACTTTTATCTTTAGTCTTTTGTCCTTTTATCTTATAGATTAATTTATGAACCGTAACGAAATGGAGATCAGTGAAAAAAATAATTAATCAGCATAACTTAAATATTTGTATATTGACATACAAAAAAGACTTATTATCACTATTTTGGGCATCATTTTGATTATTATGATAAAAACTTGCATAAATCTTTGATACATTATGGATTTGGTGCAACCATTGATGCATTAGATAAGTCATAGGAGATAGTAACAAACAACAGGTTTTTACCTGTGAAAAAATAAATATAATGTCATTAATAAATTATAGTCTTACGGTAGCTCCATAACACTATGATATTAATGGCAATTTTTTTT
>JADFUQ010000341.1 GCA_015222065.1 Bacteroidota bacterium | reverse complement strand
CCCTGTGAAACAGCAACTTTGTTGCTCCCAGCTATGCTGGGGTTTCACAGGGTAAAATTTGAGGTACGAAAATATTTCACCAGGGAAGGAGCATATTTCACTGTGGGCTGAAGGCAGAAGTAAAAAAACTTTACCTCAAACTATTTCATTATTCCCTCTAGCCCCTCTTACTCCCTTTAATCCCTTTATTCCGTTCTTCCTTGTAAACAGATATTACCAGAAGGGTTACAAGCACCAAAGAACCAAGAGCAATAATTAAATTCCCGCTTTTAGTTCCAATTGAGTTAATTTCTTTTTCTACAATTTCGGCACCAAAAATAAAATAGAAAATTACTGCTACACCATTATTGATGAAGTGTGCAAGGATCGGCAGCCAAAGATTCCGGCTCCATAATAACAAATAACCAAAAAATATTCCCAATAACAACCTGGGGAAAAATCCAAAGAACTGCAGATGAAGAGCACTGAACAATATTGAAGTGATCAAAACACCAATATGTTTATTCTTCAACCATTCAATCAAGTACCGCTGCAATATCCCTCTGAAAAGAAGTTCCTCACCAATTGCCGGAAGTATGGCAATCATCAGAAAATTAACCAGAAATTCACCCGTATTACCGGCATCGAGAAACAGTTCTGTTAACTTTTTGGCTGATTCTTCTGTCACCTTCATCCAATCCTCAACTGAACCAAGCCATTGTGGTAAGTTTATCTGGGCATTCCACATTGCCAGTAAGTTAATTACCGGTAATCCAATAATCATAATAAGAAAAACCCTTACAGATACCTGTAATTCAGGTATGTTTTTTAATTGAAGGCTTTCCCCAACCTCTCTATAAAACAAGAATGCAATAACAAAAGGAGGAACAACAAAAAGTCCCAGTGTTTGTATTATCTGAAAATATTTTAATACAGCAATATTACGAACATTTTCAAAATCAGAAAAGATCTCCTGTAATTCAAAAACATTGAGGTGAAAAACCGGAAGTGCTACCAGCATTCCAATAATCAGGAACACTAAAAATGAGACCATGATAATAAAAAGAGCCATAATTAATTTTACAAACGGATGTGTATCATAAAATAAAGTCTGTCTCATTCCCTGATTTTTAATAGTTTTGTCCAAAAATAAGTAATTAATTCGGTTTTGGTAAAAATAGGTAATATAGTACTCCGCGATCAACCTCTTATTCTTGCACCAATGGAGGACATTACCGATCCATCGTTCCGGTATATGTGCAAGCAATTTGGTGCCGATCTTATGTATACTGAATTCATTTCATCAGACGGGCTTATCAGAAACGGGAGAAAAAGTATACAAAAGCTTGACATATTTGATTATGAAAGACCTATAGGGATTCAGCTTTACGGACACCTTATTGATTCAATGGTAGAGGCAGCACAAATAGCTGAAAAATCAAATCCCGAACTTATTGATATTAATTTTGGATGTCCCGTGAGAAAAATTGCAAACCGTGGTGCAGGAGCAGGCATGATCCGGGATATACCTCAAATGGTTAAGATGACAGAAGCTATTGTTAAAACAACAAAGCTGCCTGTTACAGTAAAAACCAGACTTGGATGGGATGAAGACAATAAAAATATTGTTGAAGTAGCAGAACGTTTACAGGATGTTGGTATCAAGGCACTAACAATACATGCCAGAACCCGTAGCCAATTGTACAAAGGCAGAGCAGACTGGACACTTATAGGAGAAGTGAAAAATAATCCAAAAATAAAAATCCCTGTTATTGGAAACGGGGATATTAACAGCCCTCAAACTGCCGGTGAAATGTTTCGAAAATATGGTGTCGATGGAATCATGATTGGACGTGCCACAGTCGGACGCCCCTGGATATTTAAAGAAATCCGTTATTTTCTTGAAACTGGCAAAAAACTTCCTCCTCTATCAATAAATGAAATTGTTGACCTGGCAAAAATCCATTTCGGAAAATCGGTTGAAAACAAAGGAGAACCAAGAGGAGTTTATGAAATGCGCCGGCATTTTTCTACCTATTTCCGTGGTCTTCCGAATTTTAAAAAAACCCGCATCAGGCTACTTACAACCCTTGATGTAAATGAAATTACTTACATCCTGGACGAGATAGCGGGTAATTATTTCAAATAATTAATAAACAAAAACATAACCTGATGAAAAAGCGCTTAAGTATTTCAGTTATTTTCTCAATTTTTACATTATACTCTTTTTGCCAGGGAAGCACCGATGAAGGATCAACTCTGACAATTGAAAAAATAATGCAGGACCCTGAGTGGATAGGCAGTTTACCGGAAAATATCCACTGGTCAGATAACGGAAAAAAGTTGTTCTTCGACTGGAACCCTGAAGGAGAGGAAAAAAGTTCTTTGTTTTTTATTACTCCTGAAAATCATAAACCTCAGAAAGTAACCCTTGAAGAAGAAAAAATGATGCCCTCAGAATACGGAAACTTCAACAAAAACAGAACAAAAAAAGTCTATACTAAGCAGGGTGATGTTTACCTTCTCAATATTAAATCAGGTGAGATTTTCCAAATAACAAATACACTTATTTACGAAAGTTCTCCTGATTTTAATTTTACGGAAAATAAAATACTATTTAACCTTAATAACAACTTGTATTCCTGGAATATAAATAATGGTTCAACAAAACAATTATCAAACTTCAGTAAAGGAAAAGAAAAATCTGAAAAAAAACCTTATTCAAATGATGGGGAAAAATGGCTCTATCAGGATCAGTTAAAATTATCCAAAGTACTTAACGAAAGAAAAGAAAAAAGAGAATCAAGGAAATCTGAACGGGAAGAGAAAGAGCCGGTAAGACCAAAAATCATATATACAGGTGAAAATTCACCTTCAGACATCCGGTTAAGTCCGGATGAAAATTATATTATATATGTTATTTATCACCGCCCACAGAAAACAACTTCTACAAAAATCCCGGTATATGTTACTGAATCGGGATATACTGAAGAAAGCACAGCAAGATCGAAAGTCGGGACTCCTTATTTTACCTCAACCGAAATGTTTATCTACAATATCGAAAAGGACACTGTTTATAAAGTTGAAACTGAAAATATTCCCGGAATTAAAAAATACCCCGATTTTTATAATGATTACGAGAGTAATGAACCTGACAGGGAAAAAGAAAGACCGGTTATTTTTAGTTCCCCTGTTTGGTCTGATAACGGGGAACATGCTGTTGTCAGTTTAAAGTCAGTTGATAATAAAGACAGATGGATAATGCTGCTTGATCAAAAGTCGGGTGATTTGAAATTACTTGATCATCAGCACGATGAAGCCTGGATCGGCGGACCAGGTGTTGGATGGTGGGGAGGGGGAACCCTGGGATGGATACCTGATAACAAGAAGATTTATTTTCAATCTGAAGAATCGGGATATTCCCATTTATATACAGTTAATATAAAAAACGGAAAGAAAAAGGCCCTGACAAGCGGAAAATTTGAAATATATGATCCTTTTATATCCGTAAATAAGGAATACTGGTACTTCACCTCAAATAAAACAGATCCCGGAGAAAGACATTTTTATAAAATGCCCATTGATGGGGGAAATGCAATACAGCTTACAACCCTTGAAGGAAGAAATGATGTTTCCTTGTCTCCTGATGAAAGCAGCCTTGCCATACGACATAGCTATTCGAACAGCCCATGGGAGCTATATATTCAAAAAAACGAAACAGGAGCATCTCCAGAAAAAATTACTAATTCCCTTACCGGGGAATTTTCGGATTACTCATGGCGTATCCCCGAGATGGTGACATTTAAAGCAGAAGATAGTATTATGGTCCCTGCCCGGTTATACCGTCCCGAAAAACCCGAAAATAATGGCCCGGCTGTAATTTTTGTTCACGGAGCCGGTTATCTTCAGAATGCACATAAATGGTGGAGCAGTTACTACCATGAGTATATGTTCCATAATTTCCTGGTTGATAACGGATATACTGTATTGGATATTGATTACAGGGGCAGTGCCGGATACGGAAGAGACTGGAGAACTGCTATTTACAGGCATATGGGAGGAAAAGATCTGTCTGACCAGGTTGATGGAGCCAGGTTCTTAACTGAAAAATATAATATTGATCCTGACAGGATCGGTATTTATGGCGGTTCATATGGCGGTTTCATAACCCTTATGGCTATGTTTACAGAACCGGGTGTTTTCGCTGCCGGTGCCGCACTTCGTTCGGTTACCGACTGGGCTCACTATAACCACAGTTATACCGCAAACATATTAAACACTCCTGTTCAGGACAGTCTTGCATATGTTAATAGTTCTCCCATTTATTATGCTGAAGGACTTGAAGGTGCTCTTCTGATATGTCATGGAATGGTTGATGACAATGTTCATTTTCAGGACGTTGTTCGTCTTTCACAACGATTGATTGAACTTGGGAAAGATAACTGGGAACTTGCTGTGTATCCGCTGGAAAGACACAGTTTTATTGAATCCAGCAGTTGGACAGATGAATATAAAAGAATATTTAAATTGTTTGAAAAGAATCT
>JADFUQ010000039.1 GCA_015222065.1 Bacteroidota bacterium | reverse complement strand
TAACCCGTAACCCGTAACCCGTAACTCTTTGACACTGCATCACTGCAATACATTTCTTCCGTAGAAACAGTAGCAATTATAACGTTAAATTATAAAAAATTGGTAATTTTGTATTTCTCTGGCAATAGAATTTAAATAATTGATTATGAATAAATTGGCTGTTGTTGCTTTAGGTGGAAATGCGCTTATAAGGGGAGATCAGGCCGGTACTATTAAAGAACAGGAACAAAATACAGCTGATACGCTAGAGAACCTGGTATATTTGTTAAAAGAGGGATATGATCTTGTAATATCTCATGGTAACGGTCCACAGGTTGGTAATATACTAATGAGAAATGATGCAGGTGAACAAATGTATGGAATAGCTCAAATGCCTCTGGATATTTGTGTTGCTGATTCACAGGGGGGAATTGGATACATGATTGAAAGGGTATTCAGGAATGTTATGAAGAAACATGGCATTGAGAAGAACGTTATTACAATTGTTACCCAGGTAATGATAGATAAGAATGATACAGCATTTCAGGATCCGCAGAAAAGAGTGGGAAAGATTTATTCCAGACAGGAAGCCGATGATCTTACAGAGAAAAAGGGTTGGATATTCAAGGAAGAAGTAAAATCTGAAGGTGGATGGAGAAGGGTTGTTCCATCGCCCCGTCCGGTTGGAATAATGAACGAAAATGTGATTGAAAAACTTGCCAGGGAAGGGAATATTGTAATTGCCTCCGGCGGGGGAGGTGTGCCTGTTTATATTGATGAGAAGAAAAATGTAAGACCTGTTGAAGCTGTAATAGATAAAGACCTGGCTTCTTCATTACTGGCAGCCAGGATCAATGCGGATGAGTTTTATATTCTTACAGATGTTCCGTTTGTATATATTAACTATAAGAAGCCGAACCAGGAAATTAAAGAATTTCTGGATCATGCTGACACTGTACGCTATTTAAACGAAGGTATGTTCTCAAAGGGAAGTATGGCTCCTAAGATCGTGGCCTGCCTTCAATTTATTGAAAAAGGTGGCTTGAAAAGCGTTATCACGGAAGCAACCAAGCTCGAAGACAGATCATACGGCACGAAAATTACTATGGAATATGATAAATGAAGAAGAGTTGAGTAGTTGAGTAAGTTGAGTGGGTGAGTAGGAAGAGAAGAGGTGAAGAGGGGAAAAGGAGAAAAAAAAGAATAATGAATATCGATTACTCACAAGATAAATGAATTTATATTATGTTCCCTGAAAAAAACGAGGTAAGCTGTGAGATCGCTTATTAAACTTATAAACAGAAAAACAATGGCTAACAATTTAAAAAACAGAAACTTTCTTACGCTACTGGATTTTACTCCAACAGAAATTTCACATTTGCTTGATCTCTCATTTGAGTTGAAACAGGCAAAAAATGCAGGAACAGAGCAACCGCGTTTGAAAGGCAAGAATATCGCTTTGATATTTGAAAAATCATCAACTCGTACAAGATGTGCATTTGAAGTGGCTGCATTAGATCAGGGTGCTCATGTAACTTATCTCGGTCCATCTGGTTCACAGATAGGTTACAAAGAGTCGATGAAAGACACTGCACGTGTACTTGGACGGATGTATGATGGTATTGAATATCGTGGATTCGGTCAGGGTATGGTTGAAGCTCTTGGTAAATATTCGGGTGTGCCGGTTTGGAACGGGCTAACCAATGAATTCCATCCTACCCAGATACTTGCCGACTTCATGACAATGCTGGAGCATACGGATAAATATTTAAGCAAGATCAGCTTTTGCTATTTGGGTGATGCAAGAAACAATGTAGGTAATTCACTGATGGTTGGTGCTGCGAAAATGGGTATGGACTTCCGGGCTGCTGCTCCTGAAGAATGTCAGCCCAATGATGATTTGGTGAATACCTGCATGGAAATTGCAAAAGATACCGGTGGCAGCATAACCATTACAGATAATGTTGAAACTGCTGTAAAGGGAGCAGATTTTCTCTATACGGATGTCTGGGTCTCAATGGGGGAACCCGATTCAGTCTGGGAAGAAAGAATACAACTGCTTAAACCATACCAGATTAAAAAGAATGTTTTAGAATTAGCCGCTAATCCTAAGGTTAAGGTACTGCATTGCTTGCCTGCTTTTCATAACAGGGAGACAAAAGTAGGAGAGGAGATATTTCAGAAGTATGGACTTGATGCAATGGAAGTAACTGAAGATGTTTTTGAATCAGATGCTTCTATTGTTTTTGATGAAGCTGAAAACAGGTTGCATACAATTAAAGCAATAATGGTGGCAACATTAGGCCACTAGTGTCATGTCAAACTTACTATGTCGCAAACCTTAAATTGGCAGTTGGCAAAAAGCAGTTGGCAATAT
>JADFUQ010000005.1 GCA_015222065.1 Bacteroidota bacterium | reverse complement strand
CGGGAAGAAATTAGAAATTGTGTTGCAGTGAGGTAGTGTTACGAGTTACGGATTACCACGCTTCGAATTTCAATTTTTTTTTTTTACAAATTACTTTGAAAAAACCCCATGAGATAGTTTACTTCTTAATATTATTTAAAAAGGAGATATGTGTTTTTTGTTTTTTTTTTATTATCTTTAATGTTTCTAAAATAAACTACTAAATTTCCTTATGAAACCATTTGAATCTACGTTATTGCCGAGCAACAAGGAAAATATTAAAAACCAGACTTTAAAAAAGCATCTTCACAAGAAAAAAATCATCAATATTCTTTATAAAGAAGGTCAAAAATCCAATAAGCAGATTAGCAAATACATAAATCTGAGCCCTCCTACTATCACCCGGTTATTAAATGACCTTATCAGAGAGGGTCTTGTTCTAAATCTTGGTATTGGTGATTCATTTGGAGGAAGAAAGCCCAATATCTATGGAATAAATCCTGATTCCCGGTATATACTGGGAATAGATATCGGAAGGAATATCAGGCGTTTTGCATTGCTTAACTTCCATAATGAATTTGTTACTAAATTGGTATGCATTCCTGGAAACCTTGAGAATAATCCTGAAACAGTGAACCAGATATATCAGCAATCCTTGAAAATTATTAAAGAAGCGGGAATAGACTACAACAAGATTATAGGTGTCGGGATTGGCCTGCCGGGACTGATCAATACACGTACCGGAAGAAGTTATGGCCACCTGAACTATAATGGCAAGTCGGTTTCACAGCTATTTGAAGAAAAATTTAATCTTCCGGTTTTCACCGAAAATAATTCTAACCTGATGGCTCTGGGCGAACATACTTTCGGTCTTGCTAAAGGAAAAGAAAATGTTTTATGTCTTACTCTGTCGTCTGGTGTTGGAATGGGGCTTATTCTGAATGGAAAACTGTACTCGGGTAAATCAGGATTTGCCGGTGAATTTGGTCATATAAATATAGAAGAAAAGAACGGTTTATTATGCAAATGTGGGAAAAAAGGATGCCTTGAAACCATGACTTCTGAGAAAGCACTTGTTCGTATGGCAAAAGAAGGGCTGGAAAATGGCTGCATATCTATGATAACGGATATTATTAACAACAAATTCGAAAATATCACACCTGAGGTTATTCTTAAAGCTGCAGAGAAGGAAGACCATTTTGCCATTGATATTCTTTCAAAAGTGGGACATTACCTGGGAAAAGGGATTGCAATATTAATTCACCTGTATAACCCTGAAATGATTATAATTGGTGGGGAAATGGCGAAAGCAGGTCAATACCTGACCGACTCCATTAAACAAACACTTAACAAACGGACAATCAGCCTGATCAGGCAGGACACTAAAATTGTAACATCCGAATTGGGTAAAAAAACCGGCGTTCTTGGAGCAACATCTCTTGTTATGCATAGAATCCTTCAATAGAATAAGTATAAATAGTTATGAAACTCCGGTACATTAAATTGACATCACTATCCTCACTTCTGTTCCCAATTATACTTTTTGGTCTAACCTTTATATCCTGTAAGGACCAGATATATCAGACCGGTTTTGATGAACCGGAAGATCCCGTTATCCATGATCTCTCTGAATGGCAAAACATTACACCGGGACTTCATTCATCTTTTAGAAGTACTGATAAACGCTATGCATTCCGCACTGTGCCTGTAAACCAAAAAATTGATAAATGGGCCTGCACCGGGTGGAAAGGAGAACGTATAAATTTAATGTTTTTGTTATGGTCATCTGAATATCAGGAAAATATCAGTATATCCGCAGGTCCGTTATCCGGAAGCGACAATAACATTATTGATTCTACCAAAATCACTATCTATCCTCTCCGTTATGTCCTGACCGATAAATTTCTGTCGGGTTGCGGATACCGGAGTCCTGATACAATACCGGCAAGCATTGTGTCCGATATGTTAGAATATAACCAGGTTTTTAATCTGATTCCTCAATCTGTAAGACCTGTGTGGGTTACTATTGATATTCCGCAAGATGTTGAAAAAGATATTTATACAGGAATAATAAATATCAAATCAGGGGAAAATAATTCACAACCACTTAATATAGAACTAACAGTTATTAACCGAACCTTACCGGATCCTTCTGAATGGAACTTTCACCTTGACCTCTGGCAAAATCCGTTTGCAATAGCACGGTTCCATAAAGTTGAACCCTGGTCACAGGAACATATTGACATCCTTAAATCATACCTTACAATGTTAGCCGAAGCCGGCCAGAAATGCATTACTACAAGCATTATTCATCAGCCATGGGGTAGCCAAACCTATGATCCGTTCAGTTCAATGATCCGGTGGATAAAAAACAGTAACGGAACCTGGATGTTTGATTTTTCTGTATTCGATCAATATGTGAAACTTGCAATGGAATGTGGAATCACCAGGCAAATAAATTGCTATTCCATGATCCCCTGGGGAAATCAGATACAATATTTCGACGAGGATTCTGCCGATTACATAACCGTTACAGTAAAACCCGGTACTCCCGAATATGAAGCAATATGGAAGCCCTTCCTTCATCAATTCAGTTATCACCTGAAACAAATGGGATGGCTTGAAAAAACAACTATCGCCATGGATGAACGAGGGTTGGAAGAGATGAAAAATACAATCCGTCTAATTCAAACCACATCGCCCGGGATCGGGATAACCATGGCCGGTGCATATCATGCTGAGATACAAAATGATATTCACGATTATTGCTTATTCATAAAACCTCCCGTTGCATTAAACTACAGACAAGAAAGGGTGGAAAAGGATAAGATCACAACCTTTTATACTTGCTGTGCAAAACCTGAACATCCGAATAATTTCACATTTTCTCCTCCTGCTGAACAAACATGGATGGGATGGTATGCTGCTGCACAAGGTTATTCAGGGTACCTTCGCTGGGCGTATAATTCATGGCCGGAAAATCCTTTGAAAGATTCAAGATTTAGTTCCTGGCCCGCAGGTGACACATACCAGGTATATCCCGGACCAAGAAGCTCAATGCGATTCGAAAAACTTCGTGAAGGGATTCAAGATTATGAAAAGATCAGGATCATCAAAAAAACTTTGAAACAATACCCGGAAACAGACTCCATCAGACAAAAATTTGACAAAACATCTGAAATGTTTTCATTGAAGAACCTGTCCGAAAAACCGGCAGCGCATTGGGTTAACAGTGGAAAGAAAGTGCTGGAGGAACTATCCGGACTGATTGAACAAAAAAAATAGGACTTATCTTTTGTTGTATAAAAATAAAGTAATTAATCAGTCGGTACGTTCGGT
>JADFUQ010000004.1 GCA_015222065.1 Bacteroidota bacterium | reverse complement strand
TTTATTCCCGAGCAAGCCCCCATTAAGCATTACCTGGGTAGAGATAATTGTTTATAGACGCTATGACATATCATATAAGGTATGATCCCGATGTTATTCTTCCCCCCATTCTTCCCCTATAAAAATTAAAGCCCCTGAAAATACTATATTATCAGAGGCTTTAAAAATGTATGTACCCAGAGCGGGACTTGAACCCGCACGGCCGTTAAAGGCCATTGGATTTTAAGTCCAACGTGTCTACCAATTCCACCACCTGGGCAAATAACTTCGCAAAATTAATATTTTTTTAACAAAAAAAAACAACCTTTCGATTGCATTTTCGCCGCCATCAGGCGGTTTTTTGTTGTTGAGCGGAAAACGGGGTTCGAACCCGCGACCCCGACCTTGGCAAGGTCGTGCTCTACCGCTGAGCTACTTCCGCTTATTATGATGTGCGTGCAAAAATAGTACTTTTTTAGTGAATACAAAAAATAAATTTCTGTCTTTTCAGATCGTCTATTTCTTTAAATGTTTCTTTATCTCGTTCAGTTTATTCAGTGCTTCTACAGGAGTAAGATTATCTACATCCAGGTCGGCGATCTCATCACGAATCTGCTTTAACACCGGATCATCGAGCTGGTAAAAACTAAGCTGAAAACCCTCTCTGTTACTGGCCAGGTCAGAGACCGGTTTTGTCAGACTGTTTTTAACGTGTGATTGTTCCAACTCCTCCAGTATTTCATTTGCTCTGCTTACTACACTTTTTGGCATTCCTGCCATACGCGCCACATGTATTCCAAAGCTATGCTCACTGCCACCTCTTTTCAGTTTCCTGATAAAAATAACTTTATCTTCCAGTTCTTTAATTGAAACGTTAAAATTCCTGACACGCGAAAAGGAAGCTTCCATCTCATTCAATTCATGATAATGAGTAGCAAACAAGGTTTTTGCTTTTGCTTTGGGTTGTTCGTGAATATATTCCACCATTGCCCATGCAATGGAAATTCCATCATAGGTACTGGTACCCCTTCCTATCTCGTCAAGAAGAACCAGACTTCGTGATGAGAGGTTATTCAGTATGCTGGCTGCTTCATTCATCTCAACCATAAAGGTTGATTCACCCAACGAGATATTATCTGAAGCACCAACCCTTGTAAAAATTTTATCCACCAAACCTATCCTGGCTGATGTTGCAGGGATAAAACTACCCATCTGGGCAAGCAAAACAATCAGGGCTGTCTGCCTCAACAGGGCAGATTTCCCTGACATATTCGGACCGGTGAGAATAATGATCTGCTGATCATCATTGTCCATGTAAACGTCGTTCGGAACATATTTCTCGTCAAGAGGAAGCTGCTGTTCAATCACAGGATGCCTGCCCTGCTTAATATCAATCACTTCAGAATCATCAATCACTGGCCTGGTATAGTTATTCATTTTCGCTGTCCTTGCAAAAGATAACAGGACATCCAAACGGGCAATCACTGATGCATCTGCCTGAATATCTGCAATGTGCTTCATCAAGCTGTTTACCAGATCATTATATAACCCATATTCCAGCGATAGTATCTTCTCCTCAGCTCCGAGAATTTTAGCTTCATACTCCTTGAGTTCTTCAGTTATATATCTTTCTGCATTTACCAGAGTTTGTTTTCTGATCCATTCTCCCGGGACCTTATTTTTATGAGTATTTGTTACTTCTATATAATAACCAAATACGTTATTAAAACCAACCTTGAGTGATGGTATTCCTGTATTTTTACTCTCTTTTTCCTGTAACCGGACGAGAAAATTCTTACCGGAATGAAGGATGTCACGCAATTCATCCAGATCTTTTGAAATACCTTCCTTTATTACTCCACCCTTACTAACCTGAACCGGAGGATTATCTGTAATCTCTTTTTCAATTCGCTTACCGGCACTTTTACATGGATTGAGTTGGCCGGCAATTTTTTTCAATACTTTAATACCACTCTTCCTGCATGCCAGTTGAATGGGTTCAATAGCATTCAGTGCCCGTTTCAACTGAACAATCTCCCGCGGATTAACGCGGTTCACTGCTACTTTTGAGATTATCCTTTCAAGGTCGCCAATTTCCCCGATCTGGTCTGTAATAAATTCTTCAAAATCAGAATTTTCAATAAAATATTGAACGATATCATGCCTTTCCATAATAGGTTTAATATTCTTTAATGGCATAACAATCCATCTTTTAAGTTTTCTGGCACCCATAGGGGAAATAGTATTATCCATCACATCCATTAAGGTTATAGCCCCTTCATTCAAAGAAGTAAAAAGTTCAAGATTCCTGATGGTAAACTTATCAAGCCATACATAACGATCTCCTTCAATACGGGAAACTGATGTAATATGAGAAACATTATTATGTTCGGTTATATCAAGGTAATGCATTATTGACCCGGAAGCTACAATTCCATATCTAAGAAACTGAATACCGAAACCTTTCAGTGAAAACACCTTGAAATGTTTCAGGAGCCGGTCTTCAGCAGAATCTTCAGTAAAAACCCAGTCGTCAAGAGGATAGACATAATATTTACTCCCAAATTTCTCTTTGAACAGTTCCCGTTTCCCTCTCTCAACTAAAACTTCATTAGGACTAAAACCGGAAAGCAATTGATCGATATATTCAAATCCCCCTTCAGAAGTCAAAAACTCACCGGTGGAAATATCCAGAAAAGCCACTCCACAAATGTTGTTTTCAATATGAACGCTTGCAAGAAAATTATTCTCTTTATGATCAAGAACATTATCATTCATTGAAACTCCGGGGGTAACTAACTCGGTAACTCCCCGTTTTACGATTTTCTTCGTTTTTTTCGGATCTTCAAGCTGGTCGCACACGGCAACTCTCTGGCCTGCTCTTACAAGCTTTGGCAGATAAGTATCTATTGCATGATATGGAAAACCGGCCAGTTCAACAAAAGATGCAGCTCCATTCGCCCTTTTTGTTAATGTAATGCCAAGAATCTCAGAAGCTTTAATAGCATCACTCCCAAAGGTTTCGTAAAAGTCCCCTACTCTGAAAAGCAATATGGCATCCGGATGTTTATTCTTCAGCCTGTTGTACTGCTTCATCAGGGGAGTTTCAGCATATTTTGTAGAATTTCCCACTATCTGATTTTATCCTTTAAGATCCTACAAATTTAAAATTAATCATAGAAGGAAAAATTTGAAAAGCATAAAAAAATGGCTTGCCACGTAAAAATCTCACATAGCAAGCCCTGATTCTAATTGTATCTATCCATAAAGTCAAGCATTCTAATAAATAAAGCTCCAAATCACAAAAGACAAATAACAAATAATATCCAATTAACAAAAAAATAAAAAATCAAAACAGAATTTACTAATATATTGTTTTTTCTTCTTTCTGTTTTCTTTTTTTGAACTTTGAATATTGTAATTTATTTGTATTTTGGTGCTTGTCATTTG
>JADFUQ010000340.1 GCA_015222065.1 Bacteroidota bacterium | reverse complement strand
TCACAATCATCAAAGACGGAGAAACCTATCGTGCTTATTACCGCGGATTGCCCGAGGCAGGTATGGACGGTACCTCTCTGGAAACAACCTGTTACGCGGAATCTAAAGATGGCATTCATTGGAAAAAACCAAATCTTGGCATTTTTGAGGTAAACGGTACACTTGAGAATAACATAATACTGGCAAATGCAGCGCCGGTAACCCATAACTTTTCCCCGTTTCTCGATACAAAACCCGGTATTGATCAAAGTCAGCGTTATAAAGCGCTGGGGGGAAACGAAAAAAGCGGACTGATTGCTTACGTTTCTGCAGATGGCATTAAATGGAAAAAACTTCAGGAGAAACCGGTTTTTGGTAAAGGGGTTTTTGATTCCCAAAACGTTTCCTTCTGGTCTGAGAGTGAAAAATGTTACATCTGCTACTTTCGCACATGGACAGAGGGTGGTTATAAAGGGTTTCGGACTGTGAGCAGAACCACATCAAAGGACTTTGTGCAATGGACTAACCCTGTTAAAATGAGCTTTGGGGACACGCCTTATGAACATCTTTACACCAGCCAGACGCACCCCTATTTTCGGGCGCCGCATATCTATATTGCAATCGCAGCCCGGTTCATGCCCGGTCGCCAGGTGTTGACAGAAGAGCAGGCTTTATTGCTTGATGTAAATCCGAAGTATTTCAAAGATTGCTCAGATGCGATTTTTATGACTTCCCGCGGTGGAAGCCGGTATGACCGGACTTTTATGGAATCATTCATTCGTCCGGGTATTGGATTGCAAAATTGGGTCTCCCGGTCTAACTATCCGGCACTCAATGTTGTTCAAACCGGACCTGCCGAAATGTCGATTTACGTACAACAAGATTACGCGCAACCAACTGCCTACTTGCGTCGTTATTCAATGCGTTTGGATGGATTTGCCTCGGTATCTGCACCCTACAAAAGTGGTGAAATGATCACGAAACCTTTCACCTTTAGCGGCGATAAATTATATCTTAATTTTGCCACTTCTGCTGCAGGCGAGATTCGGATCGAGATACAGGACGCCGATGGTCGACCTGTTCCCGGTTATTCACTGGATGACTCGCGAGCCATGATTGGAAATGAAACAGAAAGGACTGTAGCATGGAAAAACAACGAAGATGTAAGCAAACTTACAAGTAAGCCGGTTCGTCTGCGTTTCGTTATGAAGGATGCGGATCTATACGCATTACATTTTAAGTAAAAAGAAACTTTGTACTGAAAAAATAAATCTATAAATTCAGCAATTTTATAACTTTTCAATTTACCAATCTAACAATCATGTCTTACACAAAACAAATCAAATCGAAATTATTATTGTTCTTTTCTGTTTTTCTCCTTGCGGGAAATGTATTGGGACAACAAGCTGTTATTAAGGAAGAACAACAAGTATTCCGTACCTATCCATTTGATGATCCCAACCCTGTTGTACGCATGGCGGGACGCCTGAAACTTATTTATCCTTACTTCAGCTTCAATGGATATAGTTATAAAGGAAAAGACCAGGCATGGAAAGTGGTCAGATTAGAGAATCCTTATGTAAAGGTAATTGTTACACCTGACATTGGAGGGAAAGTCTGGGGAGCAATTGAAAAGTCAACCAACAACACATTTATCTATTATAATAATGTAGTGAAATTCCGGGATATTGCCATGAGGGGTCCCTGGACTTCCGGGGGAATTGAATTTAATTTCGGAACAATCGGGCATACTCCTACCACATCAACTCCGGTTGATTATGTTTTGAAAGAAAATGACGATGGCAGTGTCAGTTGTATTGTCGGGGCACTTGAGCTGGCTTCCCGCACGGAATGGAGGGTGGAAATAAGATTACCGGCAGACAAAGCATATTTTGAGACACGCTCTTTCTGGTATAATCCCACGCCCTTAAATACTTCATTGTATCATTGGATGAACGCGTCGGCTAATGGACGTAATGATCTGCATTTCTATTTCCCAGGCCAGAATTATATTAGTCATGGCGGTGAAGCACATCTGTGGCCCATTGACGAAAAAGGGCGAAACATTTACATTTATGGAGAAAATAATTTTGGCCGTAGTAAATCTTATCATATCCTTGGTGAGTATGCGGAGTATTTTGGCGGCAATTGGCAGAATAACGACTTTGGATTTGGCCACTGGGCATTGTGCAACGAAAAACCCGGAAAGAAGATATGGATATGGTCTCTTTCGCGACAAGGACAAATTTGGGAAGACTTATTGACCGATAAGGATAAGGGTAGTGGACAATACATTGAAATGCAGACCGGACTGCTTTTTAATCAGGCAGGCGCTACAAGCAGCTTAACACCGTTTAAACATATGTTCTTTGCACCTAATGGAGTCGAACGATTTTCAGAGATATGGTTTCCATTTAAAAAGATTGGCGGACTTGCTGACGCAACTACTTATGGCTCATTAAATGTTACCAGGGATAAAAATATATTGAAAATAGCAATTTGCCCATTACAAAATATTGATGATGAGCTTTTGGTTAAAGTTGGTGGGAAACAAATTTATACAAGGCATTTGGCATTAAAACCAATGGAAGTATTTATTGATTCTGTTAATCTGGCGGAAGAGGAAAAAATTGTTGTAACAGTTGGAGATAATAAAATTCGATATAGCAGCACAGATAATGAGGTGAAAAAACTTCACCGTCCCATAACTGCCAATAAAGATTTTGACTGGACATCTGTTTACGGACTTTTTACAGAAGCAGTTGAATTGGCAAAACAACGGAATTACAAAGGATCATTGGATAAATATTTAGCTTGTTTGGATAAAAATCCAACCTATAGTCCTGCATTGACGGGAATTGCAGAACTTTACTTTCGCAGCATGGAATATCAGAAAGGGCTGGAATATGTTTCTAAAGCTCTTGCAAATGATGCTTATGACCCTGATGCAAATTTTGTCTATGGCATATTGAACAGACAGCTTGGGAACATGATTGACGCTAAAGATGGTTTCGGATTTGCAGCCAGGTCTCTGAAATACCGGTCGGCAGCAAATACTCAGTTGGCTGAAATCTGTTTTCAGGAACAAAATTTAGCCAGAGCCGAAGAATATGCCCACAATTCGCTGGATTATAATAAATATAATTTGAATGGTTATAAACTACTGGCGGTTATATACAGAATGCAGAATAAGAAACAGGAAGCAGAGGAAGTATTAACTAAATTGTTAAAATTTGACCCCTTAAATCATTTCGCACGTTTTGAGCAATATCTTTTAACTCCGAATCAGGAACATCTAAGTCTGTTCACATCAATGATCCGTAATGAACTTCCACAGGAAACTTACCTGGAGCTTGCTATTAGTTATGCAAATCTGGGATTGAATATGGAAGCTATCCGGGTATTGGAAAATGCACCTTCATACCCGGTTGTATATTACTGGCTTGCTTATTTATATCAGAAAGAAAATTCGGATAAAAAGAGCCAGGAGTTATTAACACAAGCCTTACAGACGTCCCCATGGCTATGCTTCCCTTTTCGTCGCGAAACCATCCGGGTCCTTGAGTGGGCTGAAAGTGAAAAAAAGACCTGGCAATCAAAATACTATCTGGGCTTGATCTATTGGGGCAAGGGAAGGATGGAAGAGGCCAGAAGCTTATTTACACAATGTGAAAACACACCTGATTTTGCGCCTTTTTATTTAACGCGTGGAAATTTATTTAAAGGTGAAAATTTCGAAAAAGTTTTGCTTGATTATAACAAAGCTGTTCAGATAAGTAAAGATAAATGGAGGGCATATCATCTTCTTATCAACTATTACAATGAAATTGCATTGTATGATAAAGCTCTTGTTGTTTCATATAAAGCCTATAAGGAATTTGCTGATGATAAGTTTATTATAGGAATGGATCATGCCAAAACACTTTTATTTAATAGAAAATACAAAGATTGTATTAACGTTCTTGACAATATAAATATTTTACCTTATGAAGGGGCACGGGAAGGCCATGATTTCTACCGGCAGGCTAATCTGTTACATGCCGTGGAGCTTATGGAAAAAGGCAATTCTAAAAAAGCTTTAAAGTTAGTGAAAAAAAGTATGGAATGGCCGGAACATCTTGGGGTTGGGTCACCTTATATCCCTGATGTGCGTCTGGAAAATTATATTAAGGCTTTGTGCTATGAACAGATGGGGAATAACGACAAGGCAGGAAAACTTTATGAGGGTATATATAAGTACACAGTAGATAACTGGACAAAATGGGGCTCTTATCATTATGTAAGTGCTATTGTACTTCGAAAGATGGGAAAAAATGACCAGGCAAAACAGCTTCTGAAAGACTGGGAAAAAGCTCAACCTCCTGATGATATTGTTGTTCAATGGTCTATTGCCAAATTCAATAGAAATAATGCCAGGGCACAGGAAGCTTTGGATAGTAAAAAGGTTACAACTCAGGGAACCCCCTGGAATCCTGCCGGCAG
>JADFUQ010000339.1 GCA_015222065.1 Bacteroidota bacterium | reverse complement strand
AGATGAGAAGAAATGTTCTTTATTTAAAACCACGAACACTTCTTATGCTTGATGTTATTGTTCCTTCTGAGAAAGATGTAGATGTAACTTTGCTTTATCAAACAAATTACATTAAAGATATCAAAGCTGACCAATTAGAATCTACTATAACCAAAGAGAATAATATACTGCATATGAAGCATCTTTATCCGGAGAAACTTGAAAGTAAGGCTGTGGAGACGCCTCATTATATAAATACCATCATTAGAAAGGAACCACCTTTAGTAAGAGAGGGAATGCTTACAGTTACCGCTAACACTGAAGGAAAACCACTGGTTATGGCAAATATGCTTACAACCACTAAAGGCGAAGAATCTGATATTTCTTATCAAAATAATAATGGTTATGTATCTGGGGTTGCTGATGGAAGAAGTTTTATTTTTTCTACAAGACCAGGTGATATTTACAACAGTGATAATTTCATAACTGATGCACTGACTTTGACATGGGATAATGAAAAAACATTTGCTACAATTGTGAAATCACTGAAGAGAGATGGGAGGCTTCTAATTGCATCAGATATACCATTAACTTGTGAAATCTCAGGGAAGTTGATAAAATATTATCATAAGGAACAAGCTGATGTTATTATTGGTGTTGAAAAAGAACCGGCTTCAGTTTTGCTGAATGGCAGCGAAATAACCGGATGGAGATATGATAAAAATGGTGGGAACATAAAAATTAAACTTCCTGAAGGTGAAGGGACCCTTATTATTAACCAATAATCATAGTAAAAAGCTGAAATCATGAAAAAGGGGATTTGTCTAACTGCTATGTTTAATCTGATTGCTTTCTATATTTAAAATGCAGAAACTTAATTTTTTTGATTGTAATTGTTCAGTTGGGAGGGTAGCATATCCGCATCTTTACGATATTCCTGATGTTGAAGGTTTACTGAAAGAAATGGAGACTGCCGGGATAGAAGAGGCACTTGTTTATCATATAGTAGCCCGTGACGGGTATCCACCTCTGGGGAATTCAATGTTGATGGAAGAAATAAAGAATATCCCGGAGCTGCATCCTGTCTGGGTTGTGTTACCCCATCACACGGGCGAAATGCCCCATCCTGATAACCTTTTACAGGAAATAAAAAAAAATAATGTTAAGGCAGTTCGTATATATCCAAAAGTGAATTATCATAGCTTTTCAATATCGGAATGGTGTTCCGGTGAGCTTCTTTGTGGTTTGGAGGAGGAACGTATCCCGCTTATTCTTGATATGGAGACGGTAAGCTGGGAAGATGTTTATACGATACTGGGGAATCACAAACAGCTACCTGTAATTGCTGCTACTTGTAACTACAGAAACAATCGTTATATTTATCCTTTACTTGAAAAATTCAACAATCTTTTTATTGAATTATCCCGGTTTATGGGTGCCGGAGCCATTGAAGATATAGTAAAACGTTTTGGTTCACACCATCTTATTTTCGGTACCAATATGCCACAATATTCAGGCACAGCAGCGGTATCCATTCTTACGTATTCAGATATTGATCAGGAAGCCAAACAGGATATTGCAGGTAAAAATCTTAGTAAACTTTTGAATGGGATGTGGAAATGACAGAGTATTTTAATCAGATACATAAGGGAATTCCAATAACCGATGTTGAGATAATTGATTTGCATGCACATCTTGGTCCTAATCGTATCATGCACATTCCGGCAAATGATCTTACAAGTATGATAAAGATGATGGATATCTGTGGTATAAATAAAACAGTGGTTTCCCCAAATCCCGGTATTGATTCTGATATTGTTCTTGGTAATAATATAATGCTGGAAGCAATTCGTAATCACAGGGAGAGGATATACGGAGCTTGTATGGTAAATGGTCATTATCCTGAGCTTTCACTGGATGAACTGCAACGTTGCTTTTCTGAGGAAAAGGATGTAAAAATGATTAAGATCCATCCGTTTTCAACATACTGCAATATGAAGGATAAAAGGATGAAAAAGATATATGAATTTGCTTCTTCCCGAAAATTGGTAGTTCTTGTTCATACCTGGCTTGACGGTGATTTATATGGAAACCTGAATATTTTCCCGGAGGTTGTCAGAGATTATCCGGAGATAAAATGGCTTATGGGACATTCAGGAGGTCCGTATGGAAGTTATCATGCCGTGGAGCTTGCTAAGGAAAGTGAAAATGTTTTCCTTGATATCGCTCTTTCAACGGTTCCTGCAAGGCAGATAGAATTTTTTGTTTCAGAAATCGGCTCTGAAAGAGTTGTATTTGGAACTGACAACCCGTTTTTAGATCCGAGACCGCAAATAGGCAGGGTCGGACTGGCTGATATTTCTCACCACGACAGGGTGAATATTTTCAGTGCTAATGCGCATAGAATAATTGACTTTTGAATTTTAGTATAAAATAATAAATTAATATTAAAAAAAATGACAGAACTAAAAGGAATTCAACTACCTGATTATTTAGTAATAATTGCTTATTTCCTGTTAATTGTTATTATTGGTTATTACTTCAAACGCTATATTAAACAGGCAAAGGATTATTTTGCCGCGGGCAACGTGATGCCCTGGTGGCTTGCCGGAACTTCGTTTTTTATGGCGTCGTTTAGCACCCTGCTTTTTGTAATTTATAGTGAGATATCGTATAAATATGGCGTTGTTGGAATTGTAATTACCTGGATTGGCCCGGTATGTATTCTTTTAGGTGGTTATTTTACAGCTCATCTTTGGCGGCGAGCCAGAGTTATTACACCACTTGGCTTTATGGAAAGACGATATAATAGT
>JADFUQ010000338.1 GCA_015222065.1 Bacteroidota bacterium | reverse complement strand
TTCAAATCTACAAGTACGCAGAGATATTTTCAATCAGGGCCTTTCTGTTTAAAGGCTTGGTCATGAACATATTGAAACCCTTCTCAAGAGCATTTTCTTTTTGGAATATTTCTGAAAAAGCTGTAAGAGCAATAACAGGAAGTTTGTTATTTCCCATTTCACGTATCTTTTGTGTTGCCTCGAATCCATCCATGATGGGCATTTTAAGGTCCATAAGGCAAAGATCTATTTCAGGATTTTCATCCAGTATTTCAATTGCTTGTTTTCCATTCCAGGCATGTAGCAGGTTTACACCGGTTTTTCTCAGGATGGCTTCAAGGAGAAGAAAATTGGAATTTTCATCCTCAACTATAAGTATTGTAACTCCTTCAAAGTTGCTTTTCGAAAGATCTGCTTCATCTTTATTCCCAGGATCCTTTGTATGATAAGATATATTCATTCCCTTATCTCCAAAGAAACTGTAGGTATTTGATACATTAGTTGAATTCATCGTTTTTAGGTTTAATTTTTGTTGGTAGTATTTTTAGTTTAATTTTGGTGGCAAACCATTTAGTGCCGAAAAAATATATTCTTTAATAGTGATACGTCTTTAATTAATTTCGTTACTTTTTAGGTGCTAAGAGATGGACTAAAATAAAAAAAAAATCTGAAAAAATCAATAAATTTTAAACTTTTTAATCTGAATTTATGTATACAATCGGATATGATATTGGCAGTTCATCGGTTAAAGCTGCATTATTTGGCGTTTCGGAAGGTTCTTGTATTGCATCCGCGTATTCTCCTGATGAGGAAATGACAATTTCTGCACTGCAATCAGGATGGGCTGAACAAAATCCTGAAATGTGGTGGCAGCATCTGAAGAACGCTACAACAAAATTGTTTTCCGGAACACACATTGATAAGAAAAATATTAAAGCAATTGGTATTTCTTACCAGATGCATGGTCTGGTTGTTGTAGATAAGGAACTTAATGTTATGCGTCCTGCAATAATCTGGTGCGATAGCCGGGCTGTTGAAACCGGGAACAGGATTTTTGAAGATTTGGGTGCTGAAGAATGTTTGTTTTCCTTACTTAATTCCCCGGGTAATTTTACAGCGTCAAAACTAAAATGGGTTAAGGATAACGAACCCGCGTTGTTCAATAAAATTCATAAAATCATGCTTCCCGGAGATTATATTGCTATGCGAATGACCGGGAATGTACAAACTACTATACCCGGACTGTCAGAAGGAATTTTCTGGGATTACAATAAAAATGAAGTGTCCGGAATGTTATTGAATTATCTCGGGATACCAAATGATATGTTTCCTGAAATAGTTCCGACTTTCTCAGACCAGGGTGCTTTATTAGAGTCTGTTGCAGATGAACTCGATTTGCCACATGGCCTGAAAGTATCATACCGGGCAGGTGATCAGCCAAATAATGCTTTTTCATTAAATGTTCTGGAACCTGGTGAGGTTGCAGCGACTGCAGGAACATCAGGGGTAATATACGGTGTTACTGACCAGGTGAGATACGACCCTGAATCAAGAGTCAATAGCTTTGCCCATGTGAATTATGTTGAAAAAGATCCACGAATTGGTGTGCTTTTATGTATTAACGGAACAGGAATACTAAATTCCTGGCTAAAGAAAAACGTTGCTGATCAGGGGATCGACTATGAAGAAATGAATATGATTGCATCCCGGGTGTCGGCCGGATCAGATGGTTTGCTGGTATTTCCTTTTGGTAATGGTGCTGAAAGGGTATTAGGAAACAGGGATATTGGTTCAATAATTAAAAATCTGAATTTTAACATACATCATAAAGCACACCTGTTTAGAGCTGCACAGGAAGGAATTGCATTTTCGCTTAAATATGGAATGGATGTTATGAAAGATACAGGTATAGAAACAAAAATTATTAGAGCCGGAAATGCAAATATGTTCCTTAGTGACCTGTTTTCTCATACTCTTGCAACACTTACCGGAGCTGTAATTGAGCTCTATAACACAGATGGTTCGCTTGGTGCTGCAAGGGGAGCAGCAATAGGTACCGGCTTATTTGGATCTCCAAAAGAAGCATTTGCAGGATTGAAAATGATTAAAAGAATTGAACCGGATACAAAAATAAAGTCGCAAATCACAGAAGCATATGAGGCATGGAAAAAGAATCTTTTACAAATTATAAGTACTTAGTATTTAAATATAACAGAAACTAAAATGAGTAAAATGCAATTCAAGAACGTTAAGAAAACAACTTTAATACTTTTACTCTGTTTGTTTTTTTTATTATCACTTGCAACAGCACAACATAATGAAAGAACCTATATCCCTGAAACCGACCCTCTTGTTCTTATGAATCTGGAAGAATGGCAGGATATGAAATTCGGGCTATTAATGCACTGGGGTGCATACAGCCAGTGGGGTATTGTTGAATCATGGTCGATTTGTGCTGAGGATGAAGAATGGTGCCGGCGAAGTATGGATGATTATACTGCTTACAAAAAGAAGTACGAAGGACTTAAGAATACATTTAACCCGGTTAAATTCGATCCGACGAAATGGGCCGAAGCAGCCCGGAATGCCGGTATGAGATACATGGTCTTTACCACGAAACACCACGATGGGTTCTGTATGTTCGATTCGAAATACACTGACTATAAGGTGACTGATAAAGAATGTGCATTTAGCAGCGACTCCAGTGCCAATATAACAAAAAAGATATTTGATGCCTTCAGAAATGAGGATATGTGGGTAGGTGCATATTTTTCAAAACCCGACTGGCATAGTGAGTATTACTGGTGGCTTAACTTTGCAACCCCCGATCGTAATGTTAACTATGATCCTGATATATATCCGGAACGCTGGAGTAAGTTCGTTGATTATACACATAACCAGATAATGGAACTGATGACCGGCTATGGTGATGTTAGCATTTTATGGCTGGATGGTGGCTGGGTGGCTAAACAATCAGGAGAAGACCTCAGAGATTATTATAATCGCAGTATTGCTCAAACCACTTCAGGATTCCTGAAAAAACGTGTTATTAACCAGGATATCAAGATGGATGATTTGGTGGAAAAAGCTCGTAAAAAGCAGCCAGGACTAATAGTAGTTGACAGGGCGGTTCCCGGTAAGAATCAGAATTATTTAACCCCTGAAAACCGGGTGCCTGAAGAAACCTTACCATATCCCTGGGAATCATGTATTATTGCCGGTGGCGGATGGTCATGGGTGCCGGATGCAAAATATAAGAGTGGCAGGGAATTAGTACATCTTCTGGTAGATATTGTGGCCAAAGGAGGTAACCTGCTGCTTAATATTGCTCCCGGACCGGACGGGACATGGCATGAAACGGCTTATGAAAGGCTGAATGAAATTGCCGGCTGGATGGAAGTGAACAAGGAGGCGATCTATAGCACCCGGCCAATCTGGCCATATAAGGAGGGAAAAGTATGCCTTACACGGAATAAGAATAACGGTGCTGTTTATTTGATGTATCTTACAGAAGATGGTGAAGATGAGCCACCATCGAAAATTAGGATATCTGCAGTATCACCGGTAGAAAAGGCTGTTGTAACAATGCTTGGCTCAAATGAAATCCTGGAATGGGAAAAAGTTCATAATGGTGTAGTTGTGAATATTCCGGAATCAATACGAAAAAATCCACCATGTGATTATGCATGGACAATAAAGATATCAGAGATTATTAAACCCTGACAGGTCTGGCGACCTTGTCAGGTATAAAGATGCCAAAGGTCCATCGTGGTCTTATAAGCTAAACCCATTAAATATAACACTATGAAAACACGATTTACAACAGTTTCAATTATCTTCTTGTTAGCTGTCTTACAATTACCTGCGCAATCAACTTCCGGGATTGACACTCTATTACCGGTTCGTGGGTTTTGCATTGCAGCACCGCGTCCGGCTAATGTTGACCGGTTTGTAAAATTTATTAAGGATGAACTGTATCCAATGAATGTAAACACACTGGTGCTAAGAGTTGATTTTAATTATCAGTATAACAACCATCCTGAATTGCGTGATTCTGTTGCCCTTTCAAAAGATGATGTTAAAAAGCTGGTTCAGGTTTGCAGAGACCACGATATCCGGATCATTCCACAGATAAACCTTCTGGGGCATCAATCATGGGCCGGGGAAGTGACTAATTTACTGCGGGAATATCCGGAGTTTGATGAAACGCCTCATGTTGAGATGCCTGAAGATTATAAATGGCCTAATGATGATGGCTTGTATTGTAAAAGCTATTGTCCATTACACCTGAAGGTACATGAAATTGTGTTTTCAATTGTTGATGAGATACTTGAGGTGTTTGAAGCAGATGCTTTTCATGCTGGTATGGATGAGGTTTTCTATATTGCGGATGATAAATGTCCTCGTTGTTCAGGTAAAGATCCTGCAGACCTGTTTGCAGGTGAAGTGACAAAGATCAGAAATCATCTGGCACAAAACAATAATGAACTCTGGATATGGGGCGACCGTCTGATTGATGGTAAAATAACCGGTCTGGGGATGTGGGAAGCCAGTATGAATAATACTTACCGCGCTGTGGATATGATACCAAAAGATGTTGTGATCTGCGACTGGCACTACGAGAGACCGGACCCAACAGCTGTATTTTTTACAATGAAAGGTTTTCGTGTGATCACCTGTCCGTACAATAAGCCTGATGTAGCTCTTAAACAACTGGAGGAAACGCTTGAATTCAGGGAAGGTGCCACTGAAGTTATGAAGGAAAGGTATGCAGGAATGATGCAGACTGTCTGGTCATCGACAGGCAGGTTTATTGACAACTATTACGGAAAGGTGAAGACACAGATGGAAGGGACTAGTTCTGCTGATTGCTTTAAAGCATTATTCAGGAAGATAAATGAGATAGATTGAAATTTCAGAAGTGAAATATATTCCGTTTCTATTGATCTATATCGTTCAACAATTGTTTAACAATCCGCCTTTTAGCAGGTTCATTACTCAGTATTTCCCTCTATATTTTTAACTTTATTCTTTTGACTTAACATTATACCAATGGCAAAAAAGTTGCGAAAAGCAAAGTAATCAGAAAGCCGATAATAGCCATTACTGCCAGGGTTACAGTCCAGGTTTTTATAGCTTCCATTCCGGTAAATCCGCTCATTTTTGCATATATCCAGAAGCCACTGTCATTCATCCAGGCGCCGCACTGAGCACCGAAACCTATTGCAGCAGCGATATATACAGGATGAAATCCAATTATTTCCTGAGATGGCAGCATTGTAGCAATCATTGCCGAAGTTGTGATCATGGAAACGGTTGTTGAACCCTGGGCAAACTTGAGCAGGGAAGCGATAAGAAATGCCATAAACAACAGTCCTATCCCTCCCAATTGTTGGTCTGCACCGTTACCGAACATAGCTTGAATAGCAGGTCCTACCTGTGCTTCCTTAAGCATGGCTCCGAACGCTCCACCTGCAGAGGTGATCAGGATAATAATCCCGCCACTCATTAATGAGGTTTCTACTGATTTACCAAATTCTTTCATCTTAGGACGTCGCTGACGGTAAAACACGATAAGTGCGATAATTGAAGAAAGCAACATTGCCAGGTTGGCATTGCCAAGTACAGCGGTTATCTCTTCAATCTGTTTTATATTGGAGGTTATTTCAGCTCCTTTTGCCAGTGTGGAGGCAATGGTATGTGCTGATATCATGAGCAGTGGAAGAATGATCGGTAGCAGGGAAATTAACAAACCAGGTAAACGGTCGTCAGGCAGGGGTTCGGACTCATCCTCACTGCCCTCGATAGGACGCATTGGAATATCCATTCTCCGGGAATAATGCCTGATATAAAACATAATTAAAATTGCTGTTGGGATGGCAACCAATAAGCCGATGGCGATCATAAATCCAAGATCAATACCTAATGTGTCAGCCATTATAAGTGGACCGGGTGTTGGAGGGACTAAAGAATGTGTGATAGATGCGCCTGCACCCATAGCTAAAACAAGCAGTACATAATTAATTTTAGTGCGGCGGTGCATTGAACGCGCAAGGGGGATCAATAAATAAAAAACAGTATCGAAAAAAACCGGGATTGAAAGCAGAAAGCCACTGGACATAAGTGATACAGAACAGTTCTTTTTCCCGAATAACCGGACAAACCACTGTACTATTCTGTCTGCGGCACCGCTTTCTATCAGGCACCGTCCTATAACGGCTGCAAGTGCGATTACAATACCAATCTTGCCGGCCGTGGATCCGAAAGCCATAGCAACGCGACTGATCTTCTCGGAAAACTCTCCGGGGGCAAGTAAACTGACAATAATCGATGCTGTTATAAGCGCAAAAAAAGCGTTAAGGCGCAGAAAAATTATCAATCCAATTACGAAAATTATACCGATGAGCAAAATCAACAAGGGAGGGATTTCTAACATATGGAGGTTTGGTTAGGTGAATAAATGAGTAAATGAGTAAATGAGTGAATGAGTGAATGAATAAATGAGTAAATGTTACTTATTGTTATTGTATGATGAAATTTTAGCTTTTGACATTATTTTTGTTATTTCATTTGCTTCGTTTGTTAGCCTTATTAATTCTTTTCTGTCATTAGACAAATTAGCTTCATTTATTATTTCTAGCCAATATTCCGATTCATCAGCTTCTTCTACAACAATACATATTTTACTGAAAAACTCAGATTTAGACCTGGCTCTACAAGCCGCACGATAGTTGGCTCCTGTTGAAGTCGCAGATTTTATTAGTTGGTATAAAACAACTGATGATGCTTTATATTTCTTTAATGAGTTGCAAAATTTAATAACATCTACTGCAAATTTTTTGGTTCTTTTTTTTAATTTTTCAATAAATATTTCTTTTTCTGACATCATTTTATCATTTAACTATTCTTCCATTTTATCATTCTATCATTCTATCATTTTATCATTCTATCATTCTATCATTTTATCATTCTATCATTTTATCATTCTATCATTCTATCATTCTATCATTTTATCATTCTATCATTTTATCATTTTATCATTCTATCATTTTATCATTCTATCATTTTATCATTCTATCATTTTATCATTCTATCATTTTATCATTCTAT
>JADFUQ010000337.1 GCA_015222065.1 Bacteroidota bacterium | reverse complement strand
TTTTTCCAACATTCCAATGTTCCAGGATAACTACGCATTATTCTGAAGAACACAATTAATTGTGAATTAGAGCGCATACATAAAGTTATAATTTGAATATCGAACATTGATTAACGATTCTTGATTTAAGATGGTTACTTCTAAATCCGTTATTCAAAAGCATGTTTGGTTCTGCCTCCACCGTTCTTTCGGGGGCTTGTCCAGGTTAGGTTATAGGAGCACAGTAGGGACCCCTCAGGGATAATGGCCAATGACTGGCCTTCCTGTACAAACCTGTCTAATAACTCCTGAACCTTTTCCTGTACCTTGTCTTCAGGTACATGTATGCCGTTTACACAAAGATGTTCCAAATCAGAAGCGGTAAGTCCATTGGTTACAAAGTACAGGTTGTCGGCGCCAACATACTTCAGGGTGCGGATTTGCATCTGAAACTGCCACTGGTCTTTTACAACCTTATTGCTTTTCTTTATGTCCTTCAAAAACTCCTGCCATTTACCGGAACATTGACGCATAATACTCTGATATTCCGTACTCCCTATGCCATCATAACAGTTTCCAACAGAAATAACAACACCCTCTTTTTTTACTGCCGGCAAGCAGGAAACCAAACCTTTTACACACTGGTAAAAAGTTGAATCTAACGGGTACCCTCCACTAGAGGTAAGAACCACATCGCACTCTTTTTTCACCTGGGGACATGCATATTTACCTGCAACTTTACAAGCCATTTCGTGAGATGCTTCCAACTCGCCTGCAATGGCATCAACGAGCCGGTGTTCATTATTGACCAAGAGGTTTATGCAGAAATCTACTTTAGCTTGCCGGGCAATTGAAAGAGCCTCGTTATGAAGCAGGTTTCCTTTCAGGTTTCCATTTCTGGCAGATGAGTTTTCCAGGAAAGAATAACCATGGAACATTTTCACCGTTTCAAGGGAACATAATCCCGGACAAATGGATTTCCTGCCACCTGAGAAACCTGCCATGAAATGTGGTTCCACCAATCCTGTTACGATACGAAATTCCGCTTCAATGAAGTAGCGATTCAGTTCAATAGAACGTCCTGCCATACTTGTTCCTTGTACCGTCACCAAATCATCACCTATCTCTGCTTTGTGATCTATTATGCGATATCGCTTGCACACTTCAGGTCCAAACATACGTTCTCGTTCGGCATTCGAACTTGGACGGTGCATACCGGTGGCAATAAGAATCAGTATCTTATTGCCGGGCACTCCTGCCGACTTAATTTCTTCAAGCAGGGCATTCAGGAATCCGGCATAGGGGATTGGCCTGGTTATATCTGAAACAACAAGAACCACGGACTTCGCACCTGACTTTTTAATTTCTGTTGACAGGGGTTTACAGCTAATGGGATTTCTAACAGCCCTTAATACAAGACTGCTGGCGTTATCTTCAGGTACTTTGCAGGAGGTACGATACACCAGTGAATCATCAGGTATTTGAACATCAAAATAACTATTGCCATATGGAATTTCAACTAACATATTTCAAATATTCATATCTTGGACATCAGTAAATATCAGCCTTTTTAAAAGGTAAGTTTCGAAGATTAACTAAACTACCTTGATAGAATTCTATTCTTCCCCAAATGCCGCTATTATTTCACCAAAATATGCTCTGTGATAATCATTTTTTGGATAGTTGTTCTGAATAGCATTGTCTGCAAATCCCCTGGGATCAATGTCCTGGCTGTAAATTTTACGGCATTCAAGAATCAGAGATGCCTCTTTATATGATGGAGCAGAGACTTTGCTTGATTGTATTAAGGTCAGGTTAGTCCTGGCCAATTTATCAATATCCCGTCCGGATATAGTTCCGAGTGTTTGGAGCGCTTTACGATACTTCTCAGGAAATGCACATAAAGTGAATGAATCTGATTTTTCAACATATCCATAAGTAAACCTTTGAGGCCTCACAACAATCTGGGCAAATGGCATATTCCACATACAGCCAATGCTGCCCCAGGCTACAGTCATCATATTGCAGTCAGTAAATGTGCCTGCGGTCAACAACAACAACTGGTTCTTCCAGAGATCAACCACATCAAGCGACAATTTTGATACATTAATTTCTATCATATTATTCATTATATACCCTTATCTCAAAAATTCTTGCTGAAGGGTCTCCCCATGTAGCCAGCACTTCAACTTTAATCTTGTCTGCCGTTATTCCCGGAAATTTGTGGACCCGCCGGCGAAGGTAATTATTCCTGAATATACCTATCTCCTTCCATTCCCCTTTTTTTTCGTACAAGATACGATAATCCCGAACTGTCTCTTCCGGTGCACGCCAGTTAGGTAAGTGCAGGTTTTGGGTGAGACTTAGATTGGTATCGAAGGTTATAAAGACTGTGGTGAAGGTGGTTGCAGACCCGAATTTTAAAATAGCGCTCTGTGGCAACGATAAACCGGGTTGAGACACCCAAAGATTTGTCCAGGAATCAGGCCTTGTAATACCCGAGATGATGTTCTCCGCCTCATATGGATATTGAAGGGGGTTGGTCTTGAGGCAAAGATTCCACCGCTTGTGCACAGCCTTCAAATTGTGCCAGCTTATCGAGGGTTTTAAATAGTGCCATCTTCCGTATGGTTTGTGAATGGTAACCGTGCCGGTGGGGATAGATAGTTCGCTCCCATATACGAAAGCCATGAGATTACTGTCAAACGCCAACCAATATAAGCTTCCGGGGCAAACCTTCTCCGTTATGTTGAAATCCACCCAACTTTTGCCCTGTGACAAAACTTTTGATGTCACACAAGCCACATCTTTCTCATCGGTAAAATCACAGGTTCTTCCGGTATTTCTCAAGTGTATAGTTACTTCTGTATCTTCCTCAGATTCCATCATAAAACTCACGGTATCCAGTCTTTCGCCTGAAACAGGTATAAGCATACCAAGAGGAACATCTAACTGCCTGCGCACGGTTGGCTCGGGAAACAGAAGAGGGGAAGAACTGCTGACAGACACTTTAGCTGTCAATGCCAGGTCCATCGGATCTTCGTTCTTTATCCCGGGAACATACTGGTCATCCTTTAGAAGCTGTTGTTGCAAAGCTTTTATTTTTCTTGAATATACTTCTTCGGGTAATAGTCCCGATTTCTTGCATAGCCATGCACAGGTCCCGGCAGCTTGTCCCATAACTGCACAGGTGCTCATCAGGCGTGCACTTCCCAGCGCTACATGCGTCGCGGAGATATCACGCCCTGCAAGGAACAGGTTTTCAATATCTTTGGAATAGAGACAGCGAAGGGGAATGGAATATACAGGGACAGCATAATTGTCCATTAGCGAGGCATCCTTATACGTCGGTTCAGGAACATCATCTTTTGCCAATATCCCTCCAGGGGTATGCAGGTCGAAGTACCAGCCGCCATGTGCAACGGCATCGGGAAATGCCCGCCCCTGCATGATATCATTCCCGGTGAGAATATAATCACCTAAAATCCTTCTACTTTCCCTTTTTCCGGGGATTTTCCCTATCCAATCCAGGGCATAGTTGGCAAATCCATGATCTTCCTGATTCTTTAAATGGTCCCATACCCCTAAAACGTGTCGCATCAATTCATCCCGGATCTTCCCGTTGTCAAAGATCGTATGATAGGGAAACCCCACTTCGAGCCACCAATGGCCGGGCATACGATGGTGAAATCTCGTCTTAAGAGCAATGCTGTCCGCGGGATATTTCTCTGCCCAGGAAGGCGGCCTGAAAGGTACAGGTTTCCCAACATCCTTCACCGCAAAGAGAATGGAACTTCCCATAATACCCATATCTTGTTTATCGGGTGCCCACTCCTCATCGAATTCATCCTTCCCCTCACGTCCCATCCGGTACTCTGCCCCTGCATAATAAGCGATCATACCATCTCCGGTAGCATCTACAAACAAGTCGCCTCTGATCTCGAATTCACGTTCGCTCCCTAACTGACTTGCGAATACAGATACTAATCTGTTTTTTTTCTTTTTCACACGACGAATGCTGGTGTCAAGAAAGAGAGAAAGGTTTTCCTCCTGACGGCATATATCATAGAGCACCAGGTCCCATACATCATTGATCATGCTCTCACGGCGGCTGGTAAAATTGTTATATCGTTCCGTAAGGGTGAGTTCTTCTATTATCCCTCCCTCCCTGGCCCATGGATTTCCATTGGTTGCTCCTCCAAGGGGAACACGGACTTCACTGCTACTGTTCCCGCCAAGAACGGGCCTGTCCTGAATCAGGGATGTTTTGAGTCCGAGGCGACTTGCTGCAAGAGCGGCGCATACTCCTGCCAAACCACCGCCACATACAACAAGATCAAAAACTGCCGGGATTTCTTGTTGAGAGCTGCGTCCTTCCTGGACCGGCCTCTCTATTTCCATTAAATTATCCATACTCCATTTCCATTTTTTAAACAGGTCTGCTTCGCTACTCCATGTTATTCACCGGTTTTTCCACCGGCATAATCATACTCAGCAAATAACTAATAACAACACCCACAGTAAAAGAACCGGGTATTATCCAGAGAAATGAAATTGACAAGCTAAAAAGTTCATTTGAAAAACTGATAAATACTGCCGTTAAGGCGCTGATGATCGTACCGGTCAAAACACCATTCTCAGTTGACCGGTTGACAAACATTGCCATGAAAAAAGGAACAAAGAGTGGGGCTACCAGCAAATTAACCGTTTTAAAAGTTACTTCTAACAAATTCCCCTTTACATTCCCAATACCAAGACTGAGCAGAATAATAACAAAACCGATAACAAATGTAATTATCCTTGCCAATTTCACCTGGTTACTCTGTGATAATTTTTGTTTTTTGAAACGAATAATAAAATCATTCAAAGCAACCAGGCTGGATGAATTGATGCCTGAAGAGAGACTTGACATTGCCGCAGCTAACAACCCTGCAAAAACCAGTCCTGATATTCCAACAGGAAAACCATGTACAATAAATTGTGGAAAAAGCGAATCGGCTACGCTTATTAATGACTTACCCGGTGTAATTAAGTCAGGATTCGCCTTGTAATAGGCCAATAAAGCTATCCCCAGGACAGCCAACATAAAATAAACAAAGATGTTAGATATCATTGAATACAGAAACGCCTTTCGCGCAGCTTTGGCATCACGGGTAGCCAAATACCGCTGAATAGCCATCTGATCCGAACCTGATGTACAGACATACCAGCCAAACACACTGATAACCACCGTCATAAAACTCACTCTTGCATTGACATCAAAAAACTTCCATTCCGCCCAGTGCTCAGGCCACTCTGTTGGAATCAAGTCGGAAAAACTACCAAAATGATTAATTATTATAATAATGGCCAGGATAGTCCCGCCAAACAGTATGAAACTCTGAATAACATCGGTTAAAACAACGCCGCGCAGACCACCCAAAGAAGTATAGATGATGGTTATGATGCCGAGAACCATACTTACCCATATGGCAGTATTTTCAGACCATCCCATGACAGGCATAATGACTTTTTGGGCAACCATATAAATGATCACTGCCATCCAGATTAAGCGCATGAGCAGAAAAAATACTGAAGCCAATATACGGACCCTTACTCCTAACCGCACTTCAAGCAACTCATATGCACTTGATATACGAAGTTTCATAATATACGGGATCAAAAACCAGCCCACTACTACAAAAACAAAAGGCAAACTTGCCAATTTACACCACATCATCGGACCATACATGATCATTTCACCGGGCATAGCCAGGTAGGTTATAGCACTGAACAAAGTGGCAAACAGTGACAATCCCACGCTCCACGATTTCATCTTCCGGCCACCTAACATATAGTCATCGGTAGTTTTGGTTTTGCGCTTATAATATACGCCAATGCCAAGCATCCCGATACTGTACATTGCAATGACCATCCAGTCTAAAAAATGATTCATTGGCTTAATCTCATATTTATAATAATGTCATACAATGGTCATACAATGGTAATTAAAACTGTCAAACAACCGAAAGGTTACTCTTATATTCTTAGACTCTTAGCCCATTAGACTTCATATTGTATTTTTATTTTCTCTTCCATTTTAGTCACTCTAGTCACTTTTAACTTCTTCTCAACTTTAGTCACTTTAGTTCACTTTAGCTCACTTTAGTCACTTCTTCATTTATTCATTCCTTATGGTCTTTTTATACTCTTCACACTCCATCAAATACGCAGGTAAAGCATTAGCACTGTTCAAAGACAATGTTATGCCATACCTTGATATCAGTTTTGTTAAATAGGAAATATCTCCGTCGCAAAGGTGCAAACGATACCATTGTATATTTTCATCCTCACCGAATTGACGCTCCATTTCATTGAGCATCCAATACATATCCCCTGTACACCATCTCCCATAGCGTGAGGGAATCCATTGGGGGATGTATCCGGTTATAGTGCTATTGGTCCGGTCCAGAAAATCAAAAGCAGTAAAAATTGCTTTTTCAAAAAGCTCCGCCAGATCATCTTCTTCAGTGGCAATTGTTATCTTCCTGGCTGTCAAAAGTCCCCATAGAACATTCATTGTCCCATAGCCATCATGGCCTCTCATCCCACCATTATCGTACCAGCCATTATGAAGAATTGTATGTTCACTCATTCTCCTGGCAAGATCAAGTACTGTTTTAACATGTTCACGGTTAAATTCACCGGTTATTGCATTTTCAGTAAGACAATAATTAGAAATACCAACCAAAATACGTCCGTCATACACCTTGCCTTCTGAAATTCCAAGAGGAGTATTAGGTTGGGCCATTTGATAATCTCCAAGCAACTTAATAGGTTCATAGAGTTTTTCGGCATATTCTTTATCGCCCACTACATCGCGAAAATAAATACAGGCATCGCAAATCAGCTTAAGCAGGATAGTATGTTGCTGACGCGGTCCATAGAATGTTAAACCTGGCTGTCCGTTCTCATTAGTTTCAACCTTTCGGGCCAATACAGCATTAACTATGCGTTTTACCGCCTGTTCACAGAAAAGCGCTCTATCTGTTTCCCCCAGTTGACGAAAAGCTCCTGCAGCACGTATAAGACCGGCGCCACCATCATGTTGAGCTTCAGGAATACAATTCTCCATAGGATGGCGACCTGTCCAGTCATAATATCCTATACGATTAAACTCCAGACGCATTGCATACTCGTAAACCGGTCGTGCCAAAGGATCAAAAGGATCTCCCGATGGTATCAAAACACCAGGAAGGGTTTGATAATATATACCCTGTTTATCATCCCACGTATAGGCCAAACGGGAAGCATTAAAGCTGACAAACTGGTGCTTCGGTGATTCTCCTTCGCGAGACACATAAACCGGACAACCTCCTGGCGCTCCCGGTGAAAGGGATTGATTGCCTCTCATAAGATCCACACGTACATGATAGGATGAGGCTTTAAGGTTTACATTTTCCGCTGTCAGGATCACCCGAGTTTCAGCAGATAGAGGGGTTTTGACAGGATATTTATAATATGTTAATTCATTGGTGAAAATATTCCGGAATGTAAAGCGGAGATAATCGCCCGCTTTCACTTTA
>JADFUQ010000336.1 GCA_015222065.1 Bacteroidota bacterium | reverse complement strand
TAACGCTCATCGTATTCAACTTTATATTTTTTTAGAAAAGCCCTGAACTCATCCTGGAAACTCTTATGCTTATGATGTTTATCTTGTTCTTGTATATAATCAATGACCTTATCGGTTTCTGTAGGGTTTATAGAAAAAATGCCATGCCCATCCTGCGAGTAAAAATTGGAATATGAGTGCCCTTTTGTTTTGATCCATTTTGATAATCTTTTTTTTATTTCCTCTAATAATTTCATCTGGGCAACTTTACGAGAAAGAATACACAATACATGTATATGGTTCTTATGTCCTCCTACCTTGACAGGATTACATTCTAATCCTTTACAAACACCACCTATATATTCATACAATGAGGCTTTTATGGTATCATCAATCAGGTTTTGCCGGTTTTTAGTGCTAAATGTTATATGAACATAAACTTTTGATAATGATTGTGGCATAGTTTTTTGCTTGCGCCCTTTCAGGGGCGGTATCTGAAAATTCCTATTTCTTTGTAAAAGTTTATTAGCTGTATATATCATAACAGAGCCATTAATTTACGTTATTATTTCTTCCATTATTCCATTATTCCATCTCTTTCTCTTCGTCTCTTTATCCTTTTCTCTTTGTCGCCCAGTCACCCTCTCGCATCTTCTTCTCTTCCCCTCTCCCTAACTGTAAAGTGTTAAAAAAGATTACAATTTCTATCTATTTCATTATCAGTGTGGTAAAGATTTAGTATAAAGAAACTGTACAATAATGATGTTTTTTGTTCTATCGGAAATTTATTGTATCATCCTCTGCACAAATTAGTTACGGAGTTTGGCATTATAATTGATCATGTTTGAATAAAGAATTTAATGTCAAACACAAATAATAAAAAAATGGAAAAAACAATTCTATTAGTAGATGATGAATCTTCGATAAGGAGATCATTATCATTAGGACTCAACCAGCAAGGGTATAATGTCGAATCCTGCGAAAACGGAACCTGCGTTCTTAATAAATTAGAGTCACTTAAGAAAAAAGAAAATAGTCCGGATACCATAGTGGTTGATATTTTTCTTCCGGATATCAATGGTATTAAACTCGGGAATATAATAAAATCAGAATATCCTGATGCTTCGCTTATTTACATTACAGGATCTATTGATAAACTGAATAAACAAGAAATTGAAAATCTCAAATCAGATATCCTTCTGGAAAAGCCATTTACTATTGAGGATCTGACAGACCAGTTTCAGAAGATTCATGAATCACAGGAAAAATCAGAATTAGTTACAACAGAGGTAATAACAAAAGATGTCAGGAGCACATCAGCGTATATGCTTTTAAAACTTAAGAATGATGCTGATTTTATGAGTATATACCGAAAGTTATATTATATGGAAAATATTTTATACTGTGATGCTACATCAGGAGATTATGATATTATTTTATTAGTTAATGCTGAAAATATTGAAAAATGTAAAGAGATATGTAAAAACAGAGTAGAATCCGTTGAAAATATTGAGAAAATAGATTTTCTGCCGGTAAATAAACCTCTTCCAGGTAACAATATTAGCGACATTATAAATTCTGCCGGAATTTCATCTGATGAATCATCTGAACATAAGACAGAAAGAGATTTTAGTGTAAGCATGTGTTCATATATATTTTTACAGGTTAATGAAAACAAACTTAAAGATGTTAATTCTGTTTTGAGTTTAAATGAAAATGTTGCTTATTGTGATTATACAACCGGAAAATATAATTTGATATTATTAGTGTATGGAAGATGTTTTGATGAAATTGATAAACTTATCGAAAATAACATTACAAACTTAGATGGTATATTAAAGGTTAAAGAATATCCAATAGTTAATATGTTCGATATGTAAAAAGAAGAGAGGAAGAATGGAAAAATGGAAAAATGGGAAGAATCGAAGAGGGGAAGAATGGGAAGAAAATTGTGTTGCAGTGTTCCAAAATAACTACGCATTATACTGAAGAACTTAATGAAAAAAAATAATGACTTTATTAAAAATTCCCGAGAATAAAAGAGAAGTAAAGAATTTCAAGATAGATTTATTAACAAAAAAAGACCACAAGGGAGCATTAATACCTTTACTGCAATCTGCTCAGGATTCATATGGATATATCCCTGAAAAAGCAATACATTATATCAGTGAAATTGTAAATATTCCGGCTGCCCGTATTTATGGAGTAATAACCTTTTATTCCCAATTTCGTCTAAAACCACTTGGGAAATATGTAATTCGAATTTGTGAAGGTACTGCCTGTTATGTGAACGGATCAAAAAGTGTCCTGGAAGTACTTCAGGATGAGCTGGGTATAGGTCTGGATGAAACAACAGACGATAATCTTTTTTCTTTGCAATCGGTAGCATGTCTGGGGTGTTGTTCTCTTGCTCCCGTTATAATGATTAATGATGAAACATATGGAAACCTCACTTCACAAAAAATAAAAAGAACTATAAAAACATATAAAAACATATTGTAACCAACTATTTCCAGTTGGGTTTCTATTGGCTGAGTTATTAACCATTCAGCCTTTTTTCGTTTATTTTCTTTATTTTTGTTTTCCATGAGGTTCCCTTTTTAATTAATAAAATCTTAAGGAATCTATCTTTTTAAAATTTCAACTACCTTTTGTACGATATCTTGAAAGAATAACTATGAAAGAAATAAAAGTAGGTTTGGGAACTTGTGGTATATCTGCTGGTGCGAAAATGGTATATAATGAGTTCAAAGACAAACTTTCACAAAACAACCTTGATATAGAAGTCAAACAGACAGGCTGTATGGGCATGTGTTATAATGAAGTACTGGTTGAAATTGTTGATAATGATGAAAGCTATCTTTATTCGAAGGTATCTCCTGATAATGTCGAAAAAATTGTAAATGAGCATATTATTGGAAACCATCCTATTGATGAATGGATTGTTACATCCAGGAAGAACATTGAAAAAGACCCGTTTTTCAAAAAACAGAAAAGAATAGTATTACAAAACTGTGGTATTATTGATCCGGGTTCTATTGATGATTATATAAAGTACGATGGATATAAAGCCATTAAAAAAGCTATTCTTAATTATACTCAGAAAGAAGTTATTGATACAGTTTACGAATCGGGAATACGGGGTCGAGGTGGTGGTGGCTTTCCCACCGGGGTAAAATGGAAATTTTCATATGAAGCGCAGGGTGATAATAAATATATTATTTGCAATGCTGATGAAGGTGATCCCGGTGCATTTATGGATAGAAGTATTCTTGAAGGAAATCCTCATTCAGTATTAGAAGGAATGATGATCGCCGGTTATGCTATTGGAGCACGGGAAGCATATATATATATCCGGGCTGAGTATCCCCTGGCACTTAAAAGACTAAAAACAGCAATCAGTGATTGTGAAAAGAAGGGATATCTTGGTGAAAATATATTCGGATCTGATATAAGTTTTACAATAAAAATAAAAGAGGGTGCAGGTGCATTTGTATGTGGAGAAGAAACTGCCCTTATTGCATCTATTGAAGGCAAAAGAGGTGTTCCCAGAATACGTCCGCCTTTTCCTGCCCATAAGGGACTATGGCAAAAACCAACAAACATTAATAATGTTGAAACTTTTGCAAATATTCCATGGATAATCCTTAATGGTGCAAAAAAATTCGCTTCCATGGGAACTGAAAAAAGTAAGGGGACAAAAGTGTTTGCCCTTGCCGGTAAAATTGTCAGAAGCGGACTGGCAGAAGTACCAATGGGAATGACAATTAATGAAATTGTTTATGATATAGGTGGTGGAATTAAGGATGGTAAAGAGTTTAAGGCAATTCAAATAGGAGGCCCATCGGGTGGTTGTATCCCCGCAAGCATGGGTGATATGAAAATTGATTATGAAGAAATTACAAAAACCGGCGCCATAATGGGCTCCGGAGGTTTAATAGTTCTCGATAATACCACATGTATGGTAGATCTGGCAAAATATTTCCTGAACTTTACTCAAAATGAATCCTGCGGTAAATGTACATTCTGCCGAATCGGGACCAAAAGAATGCTGGAAATACTGGAAAGAATAACATTAGGAAAGGGAAGGGAAAATGACATTGACTTATTGGAAGATCTTGCTGAAAAAATAAAAAGTAGTAGCCTTTGTGGTCTGGGTCAAACTGCTCCTAACCCGGTTCTTACAACAATTAAATACTTCAGAGATGAGTATGAAGCACATATTATTGAGAAAAGATGCCCTGCTCATAGCTGCGCTGCACTTTTAACTTATACAATAAACGAAAATTGTACAGGCTGTACTTTGTGTGCTAAAAAATGCCCTGTTAATGCAATTTCAGGTGAAGCAAAAGAGATCCACAAAATAGATCAGGATGCATGTATTAAATGTGGACTCTGTTTTAATGCCTGTAAGGTTGGTGCAATTGATAAAATATAAAATATGATGAAAGGGAAATGAAAAAAATTAACATTACAATAAACAGTAAAAAAATTACTACAACTTCCGGTAAAACGATTTTAGAAGTAAATAATGAAAATAATATAGATAATATACCTACTCTTTGCCACGATAAAAGGATTGAACCATATGGTTCATGTTTTCTATGTGTAGTTGAAGTTGAAGGAATTAAAAAGCTGATACCCTCTTGTTCCACTCCGGTTACAGATGGAATGATTATACATACTGATAATGAGAGAATTAAAAGCTCCAGGAAAGCAGCCCTGGAGCTTTTGCTTTCAAACCATTATGCCGATTGTATAGGTCCCTGTACAAATAATTGCCCTGCCGGTGTTGATGCACAGGGTTATATTGCCCTTATCTCAATGGGTAAATACAGAGAGGCAATAAAACTTGTTAAAGAAAATAATCCACTTCCATTATCAATTGGCAGGGTGTGTGTCAGAGATTGTGAGGTTGCCTGCCGTAGGAACTTACTGGATGAACCTGTTGCAATAAATGCTTTAAAGCGTTATATAGCAGATATTGATAATAAGAACAAATGGATACCGGAAATTAAGAAAAGCAAAAACAAAAAAGTAGCGATAATCGGAGGTGGTCCGGCCGGACTCACATGTGCATACTATCTGACTATAGAAGGATATTCAGTAACAATCTTTGAAAAATTACCCAAGCTGGGGGGAATGTTAAGGTACGGAATACCTGAGTACCGGCTTCCAAAAAATATTCTTGATTCAGAAATCAAGTGGATTATTGATTTAGGAATAGAAGTCAGAACCGGTGTCGAGATGGGAAAGGATTTTGATATAGAAAGATTACAAAAGAAGGGATATGAGGCTATTTTTATAGGTGTTGGCGCACAAAAATCCAGCAGTATGAGGGTTAAAGGTGAAGATGATACAGCAGGTATTATAAAAGGAATCGATTTCTTAAGGAATACAACTCTTAACGGAAAACCTGAACTTAATGGTACTGTAGCCATTGTTGGAGGCGGAAATACTGCAATTGATGCCGCCAGAACAGCATTGAGATGCGGAGCAGATAAGGTAAAAATAGTATATAGGCGGTCGGTTAACGAAATGCCTGCACACCATGAAGAAATTGAAACTGCTAAAAAGGAAGGTGTTGAAATGCTTTTCCTTACAAATCCAAAATCTATCATTACAGAAAAAAACAGACTAAAATCTGTTGAATGTCTTAAAATGAGACTGGAAGACCCGGAGGTACCGGGAGAAAGACCCAGACCTGTGCCAATAAATGGTTCTGAATTTATTCTGGATTGTGATTGGCTGATAGGTGCAATTGGTCAAAAAGTGGACACAGCTTTTACTAATTCAGATAAGGATATCAAATTAGAAAAATGGGGGACAATAATTGCAGATGAAAATACCTTTGAAACTTCAAAACCCGGAGTTTATGCAGGAGGTGATATAGTTACAGGACCTTATACTGCAATAAGTTCAATTGCTCAGGGTAAAAATGCAGCACTCTCAATTGACAAATTCCTGCAAAACGAAAAGAATAAGAAAAAGAGGAATGGTGAATTCCTTAGCTTTAAACACAAATTTGGAGAGATACCGGAACGTGAATTTTCCTGCATACCAAAAATCCCCAGAGAAAAAATGCCTGAACTGTCTCTCCCGGAAAGAAAAAATAACTTTAAAGAAGTTGAACTGGGATTTTCTGACTCCCAAATACTCAAAGAAAGTAAAAGATGCATGGAATGTGGCTGTTCAGAATACAGCGATTGCCAACTTAGAAAATATGCAAATGATTTTGAAGCAGATATTTCAGAATTAACAGGTGAGGTTAGAAAATACCTGATTGATAACAGACACCCTTTTATTACCCTGGATCCAAATAAATGTATAAATTGTGGAAAATGTGTCAGAACCTGCTCTGAAGTATTAATGGTATCAGCCCTTGATTTTGTTAACAGAGGTTTTAAAGCTATTGTTAAACCGGCAATGGAAAAGCCTCTTCTTGAAACAAATTGTATTTCATGTGGAAATTGTATTGATGTCTGCCCTACAGGAGCAATCAGTGAAAAATTTTCCTTTAAAATACTTGGAACACTTCCAAAAGAAAATCATGAAACTATTTGTAATTTTTGCTCTGTTGGTTGTAAAATAAATTACAAGGTATTATCCGAGGATGTTTATTATGTTTCGAACAATACAGAGGAGATTATGAACTCACATAATAATGGTTATTTATGTGTAAAAGGCAGATTTGGTCACAGATACCTTACAAGTGGGAACAGACTTGAAACACCAATTATCAAACTAAACGGAAAAGCTTCAAAAGTTATAACAGATGAAGCCGTTAAATACGCATCAAAAAGAATTAAGAATATTATCAAAAAATACGGAGCTGATTCTGTTGCTATATTTGGTTCACCAAAAATGTCAAACGAAGAGCTGTTTCTTCTTCAAAAATTTGCCAGAGCCGGCTTGAAAACTAACAATATTTCGAGCTTTTCAAATATGATAAGTGTTTGTGAACACGATAGTCTTGATGATTCGTTGGGTTTAACAGTTTCAACAACATCAACGGATGATTTGAGCAATGCAGATGTTATTATCGCCATTAATTCAAACCTCTCTGAAGATAATTTGATAATGGAGTATAAAATTAAAAAAGCTCAGAAAAAAGGTACGAAATTAATAGTGATTAACTCTTCTGAAATAAAGATCACCAAATTTGCCGATCTGTGGATAGATTCCAGAAAGGGAACAAATACAATCTTATTGAATGGAATACTAAGCGAAATAATTAAGAAAGGATTGGCAAATGAAGATTTTATTAAAACAAATACAGAAAATTTTTCAGAACTAAAAAACATGCTTCAGGGTAACAATGCTGAAGATGTATGCGGATTAGCTGAGATAGATATTGAAAAATTCAAACAACTGATAAGCCTGGTAGAAAAAAAAGACAGCAATATTGTTTTTGTTTATGATATTGATTCCCAAAAAGAAAAGTCGGTTAATGATTTAAAAGCAATAGGCAATTTTTTATTGCTGACAAACAGAATTTACAAAAAGCATAATGGCTTGATCCTGTTAAGAGATTTTTCCAATTCAGCCGGACTTCTGGATATGGGTGTTACTCCTGAGTATTTGCCTGGTTATGTCAAGCCGTTTGAAAATGAAGAGATAAAAAGAATTAGTGAAATTTGGAATGTAAATCTTGAAAAGATATTTAAACCGGTTAATTTGAAAGAAAAATTGCTTAACGGAGAGATTAAAGCTATGTTGATCTTTGGAGAAGATCCTCTATCTGAAAAGAAATATATAAAATATTTCGAAGGTGTTGAATTTTTGTTGGTTCACGACTTATTCAATACTGATACAGCAAAAAAAGCAGATGTTTTTTTACCGGCAGCATCGTATATAGAGGACACCGGAACTTTTACTAATTGTGATACAAAAATCCAGAAAACAAAACAG
>JADFUQ010000335.1 GCA_015222065.1 Bacteroidota bacterium | reverse complement strand
ATCCAGCATCTAGAACACAAACTCAACATCGAGCATATGGACCGAGCAGGAAATACAGGGATCATAGGCACGAACCAGCATTTCAAGTTTTAAGGTTATATCTTCTTTTGACTCTTCGATTATTTCCGGCACCAGTTTTTTCATATCATCATCAATATTTGCCAGATTTTGTCCGGTAGGAATAACACAATTAGCCGCTTCAATATTTCCCTGTCGATTGTATGTATAGTCATGGAAAAGTATTCCCCGTGGTACTTCAGTCGTTGCTATTCCTCTTCCATATTGGGTTATTTCATTATTTACTTTTTCCGGCTTGATTCCCCCGGATAACAATTTATCCATTAGTTCTATGGAATCTTCTATACAATGAGTAACTTCCACCATCTGGGCAACGGTATTCATATATGGATTGAAACAGGGTGCTGAAAGACCAAGCTTCTCAGCTGCCGCTTTTGCTTTGGGTTTTAAAAACTTATAGCTATTGTTAAAACGGGCCAAAGCACCAACAAAATAGGAAGACCGGTTGAAACGGGCATGCTTACTGGAGGAATGTGGCACGACAAATTCATTGGTCACCTCCAGATAATTTTCTACCGGAGTCGTACCGGAATCTGAAGAACAAATATCTCCATCATAAAAACTGTATTCCTTATCACTGTATACACTGATATATTCTGTCTCTCTTGTGAAATCAGGAATTTTATCCGCTAATGAAGCGATAACCTCTATTGCAAATTTGACATCAGGCAATCCTTCTTCTACCAGTTTTTTGCGAAGATCGGTCAATTCCTTCTCAGTCGGCAGTTTAGTAAACCCACCTGGTACACAGGAAATCGGGTGAATCGCTCTGCCGCTTATCACATCACCGATATCATTTGCCAGACGTTTTAATCTGAGAGCAGTCAATACGACTTCTTTATGTGTGTTGATCAAAGGAAAAACAGAACCCACATTTAAAAGATCCGGTGTGGCCAGGAATAAGGCATGAAGAGAATTACTCTGGCATGTAGCGCCATTAATTAAAATTTTTCTTAATACCTCCGTTTGCTCGGATATTTCGATTCCAAGGGCCGCTTCTGTTGCTTTGAGGGATGTCATTTGATGGCCGAGGGAACATATTCCGCATATTCTCGATGTAATAATTGCCACTTCCTGGAAATTTCTTCCCTTAAGCATCGCTTCAAAATATCTCGGTGGTTCAACAATTTCCAGTTGTGCTTTCTGGAGTACACCCTGTTTCATATCTATAACAATATTGCCATGCCCTTCAACCCGGGTTATATGGTGAACATCAATCTGCAAATCTTTTTTCATAATAATCCCCCTTCCTAATCAATTTCATTGGCACAGTACATTTTCATCCGCTTCATCGCTTCATGGGTAGAGAGATTATGAAGCTTTAACATTTCAATAGCACCATTCTCATTTACATTTGAAACCAACCCACGGCATCCTGTACAATATTGACCATTGGATGGACAAATCGCTCCGCATCCTGCACGGGTAACCGGCCCCAGACAGAACATCCCCTTATCCAGGACACACTCATTCTCCTTCTGTTTACATTCCACACAAACCGCATAATCGATTATCTCCGGTTTTCGACCAAGGACGAGAGATTTAAAAATGTGCAGATATTCAGGTGTACTCATCGGACACCCACGAACTTCGTAATCAACTTTCACTATGGCACTGACCGGCTGTACCGGAATTGAAGGGAAAAGATATTTATCTTCTCCATAAACAGTTTCCTTTACCCACTCCGGGGGATAGAGATTTTTCATAGCATTGATACCACCGGATACAGCACAGGAACCCAGGGCAACCAATATTTTGCTTCGTCGTCTGATATCATGTATTCTTTCCACACAAGTCGGTGTGCTGATACTTCCTTCTATAAAAGCTATATCGTATTCATCAGCCTTATCATCCATCGCTTCACGAAACTCGACAATATCAACCAGTTCCAGGATATCCAGCAAATCATTTTCAAAATTTAGCTTATTTAATTGACAGCCTTCACAGCTGGTGAAATCAAAAAAAGCTACCCGTGGCTT
>JADFUQ010000334.1 GCA_015222065.1 Bacteroidota bacterium | reverse complement strand
ATTGAGATTTATTTATTCACAAAATAATTAATTTTAAAGGTGTTCATGAGATCACTTCGTTAAGTTGTATTTTGGTGCTTGTTATTTGTGATTTCGACTTTTTATTTCAACTTTCGGACTTTATAAACGGGCTCTATTTACTACCTTTGCTTACCAAATTATTAAAGTGAACACTGAGTTATTCATAGCAAGACGACTGGTTTCCGAGCAAAAAGGGGATAACCGGATATCCAGACCGATTATTTTTATTGCCATCCTGGGAATTGCCCTTGGTTTAGCAGTAATGATACTTTCTACTGCGATTGTTACCGGATTCAAGAATGAGATAAGGGAGAAGATCATTGGCTTTGGGTCTCATATCCAGGTGCTTAACTATGACAGCAACATGTCATATGAAACTGTTCCGGTTTCCGGCAAACAAGAATTCATCAATGTCCTGAAAAATAAACCCGGGATAAAAAACATCCAGGTTTTCGCAACTAAAGCAGGAATTATTAAAACAGAGGAAGAAATACAGGGGGTTGTATTAAAAGGGATTGGAACCGATTTTGACTGGACCTTTTTCAGGAAAAATCTGACAGAAGGAGATGTTTTCCATGTATCTGATTCTGCCCGGACAAACAAAGTGTTGATATCAAAATATATTGCCGATCTCCTAAATCTTAAAACTGATGATTCATTTGTTATGTACTTTATTCAGGATCCCCCCCGCATGAGGAAATTCACTATATCGGGAATTTATAACACCAGTCTTGAGGAATTTGACAGGATATTTGTGCTGGCTGATATCGGCCACATAAGGAAACTTAACGACTGGAATAAAGATCAGGTAAGCGGGTTTGAAATTAGTATAGAAAATTTCAATGATCTTGATTATATGACATACCAGGTAATGGAAACTGTGGGTGTGAACCTTGATGAGGAAGGAGCACGTCTTAGCACTATTAATATTATTCAGAAATATCCTCAGATATTCGATTGGCTGAATTTGCAGGATACAAATGTATGGATTATCCTGACACTGATGCTGCTGGTTGCCGGTTTCAATATGGTTTCCAGTCTGCTTATTCTTATACTTGAACGGACAAATATGATAGGAATACTCAAAGCAATTGGAAGTAATAACTTAAGCATCAGGAAAATATTTCTCTACCAATCTGCTTTTCTTATTTCTAAAGGACTTTTATGGGGAAACCTGATTGGTATCGGACTTGCAATACTCCAGCAAAAAACCGGTATTATGAAACTTGATGAAACTTCCTACTACCTTTCAACAGTGCCAATAAATCTTGATATTTCTTACATATTAATACTAAATACCGGTACTCTAATCCTTACCATTCTGATGCTTATCATTCCATCCCACCTGGTGGCTAAAATTACTCCGGTTAAAGCAATACGGTTCGATTAAGATTCGCAAAAAAACACGCTTTTATAAAGTGAAACATGATTTTGCGAGGAGCGTAGCGACGAAGCAATCTCCCAAGAACAACATGAACCCCCAAAAAGAACTATCATAAGCATTACGAAAAGCCAGGGGAGATTGCTTCACTTCGTTCGCAAAATCCTTTCTTACGCTTTATAATTCGGTTAAAATTACGTCCTTTGGAACAAAGCATCATTATGGATCAAAATCTTTCCCTTTCCGATCATTTCTTATTCGTCCTTACTTTCGCCCTCTGGCGAGAGGCAGATCTTGTACAATTTCAATAAACGAAAAAAACAATTAGGTTTGTAATGGCAATGGAAGTCTTCATCTGAATAAAAAATTTCTATAGATATTAACCGGGAAAAACCAATAAAATACCGGATTGACAGTTATGGGCAAGGAGATTTAACAAAACAACATACAAATGAGAATATTGAATATCATATTGATTACATTATTATTATCAATTATTACATTAAGTTGTTCAAACAACAGTAATGATTTGTTTTACACAAAAGGAAGTGTAATAGTATGTGGTGAAATAAACAATTATGTTCCTCAAAAGGATTATCAATCTATATTGATTAGAGTATATAATATCCTTAAATCAGCGCATCATGTAAATGCTCACTTAGTTACCATTGATTCAATAACCGGCAAATTCAGAACTAATTTTGACGTACAATATGATTCGCCTATAATTTTTGATTATGGTAATTTTATGCTACATTTAGTTGCAAAGGCTAATGACAGCATTTATATTACTTTTAATAATGATGATTTAATTAATAGAGATAATCGGTTAATAATACCCGGAACTTTCGAGATCTCATCAAACAACCGTCTAAATATAGAATTGGTTGATTTCTTTAAAAAATATTCCTCCTCAGATTTTTATATACAACCTCAAGACCCGGAAGGGCATACAAAAAAAGAGTTTTTAGAAATTTTAAAACAAAATATAAACGAGAAAAGTTCCATACTAAAAAATTACATTAAACAAACGGGTGCCTCACACGATTTGTCAGAATACCTTTATAATTCATTAATATATGGTGCTGCGAACTATATAATAGATTACAAATTAATGAATAAAGAGAGCTATGACAGAGATATATTATATGATTTTTCTTTATTTCCATTAAATAATCCAATAGCTATAAATGATGGATTCTATAGAGCATTTATTTATAACTATTTTATGGATATATTTTGGTCAAATGATACTATAGTAAATCTATATGAGGAGGGAAACATAGGAACTGCTTATAGAAAATATTTTAAAATAATAGAGTCGTCACCTGCAGACCAAATTATTAAAGATATATTATACTCCTCCTCATTAGATGAACTAATTGCATTGGACAAAACTGCTTTCTTAATACTATATCCTGATATTATTGGTTTAGTTGAGAATAATATAATTAAGCAATTTATTCATATAACATATTCTGAAACAGTAGAACAATTGAGTAGTCAAAAAAATTCAAATTTTAAACTCAGAAGTTTTGAAAGCCTCCTAACCAAAATAAATACAGATCTTAAAAAAGATTATTACCTGATCGATATTTGGAATCCCACTTGTGGGCCTTGTGTGACATTATTCCCAAAACTCAGTGAATTAAGCAATGAACTTTCAAATTCAAATATCGGAGTATTATATTTATGTACTCCTTATGACGAAGTGAAATGGAGCAAATTCATAGGGAAACTACCATCTACAAAAGGACACTATTTATTAAATAAGGCACAATATGACAAACTACAAGTTGACTTAAAGTTTAGTGGTATTCCCAAGCATTTTATTATGGATAACCAAGGAATTGTAATACATAATTCACCAGATTTAGAAATCTCCACAATTAAAGAATTAATTAAGAATCATTAAACCCCAGCCCATAACGAATCGTCAACAGCCAGTTATTAGTCATAACGTAGACCCAGACTAAAGCAACATTTTTCCATTATCCGTCTCACCTTTCTTCCTTTCGACTCTGCCAGGAACGCCTTCGGCGCACTCTGGCAGGTCTTACATACTATCACAACTCAAATCTCCCTTTCTCCTCTTCTCCTCATCTCATCTCCTCATCTCCTTATCACCTCTTCTCCTCTTCACCTCTTCAATATTTTTTTCATCAGCTTTCTTTGTTATCACGCAAAACAAGTTTAATTTTGTGGAAATATTGTAATTAAAATTTAAGTCATAAATACCAGAGTAACAAACGATTAGCATATATCGCTTTACAAATTTATCAACTGATCCACAGGTGAAAAAAAGATTCAATCCTAAAAAGAACTACGAAAAAACCCGGTCGGAGATTGGCTATGTGACTCGTAAAAAGGCAACTCCCGACGATTATAAAAGAATAGGCTTCAAGTCAGGTTTAGAAGTTCATCAACAACTGAAAACAAAAAAGAAGTTGTTTTGCCACTGTCCTGCAGGCATATATCACGAACATGATGATTACAATGCCGAGATCATCCGTCACATGAGACCTACTCTTAGCGAACTTGGAGAATACGATGGTACAGCTCTGATGGAATATAAAACCCGGAAACAGATCATATACCGGATCAAAAACCAAACCGCCTGCACATATGAAATAGATGACACTCCTCCTTTCCCCATAAATAAAGAAGCACTTGAGATCGCACTTGAAGTATCACTTTTATCCGGACTGAACATAGTCGGTGAAGTTCATATAACACGGAAACAATACCTTGACGGCAGTATCCCAACCGGATTTCAGCGAACAGCTATCCTGGGAGTTGAAGGTGAAATCCAACTAAAAAACAAGAAAGTCAGACTTCTCCAGTTAAGTATTGAGGAGGATTCCTGCCGGGAGGTATCGGATATCAGGCATACCCGCGTTTTTAAGACAGACAGACTGGGAATACCATTGATCGAAACCGTTACATATCCTGATATGGATAATCCTGATGAACTGAGGGAAGCTGCCGAATATATCAGGTTCCTGAATCGTAGCACAGGGAAAGTGCGTATAGGTATCGGATCAGGACGTGAAGATGTTAATGTTAGCTGCCGCGGAGGAAGCAGGGTTGAAATTAAAGGTGTTTCACACAATAAATGGATACCTGAACTTTCTCATAACGAAGCATTCAGGCAATTTTCCCTTCTACATATCCGGGAACTTCTGAAAGAGAGAGTTACAAACGGGAAAAAATGGAAAATCAGATCAGAAAAAATTGATCCTCGTGACCTGGGTCTGGAGGATGAATATATACAAAAAGCGTACAATAATAATTTTGAAATATATGCCGTTAACCTTCCTTCTTTTAAAGGTATTCTGTCTCATTTTACCCAGCCGGGAAAAATATTTGCAGATGAAATAACTGACAGGCTTAAGGTTATCGCCTGTATTGAAAAACCAAATATGATCCACACCGAAATGTTTGAAGATCGTATTAATAACAAAGATCTGAAAGTAATTTCCGGAATTATTGAACTAAAAGAAGATGATACACTGATTGTATTATGGGGGCCAAAAGAGGATATCCCTACCGCTCTTGAAACAGTTGAGGAACGATGTCAAATGGCATTTGAAGGTGTGCCAAATGAAACAAGAAAATCAAACCCTGACGGCACAACTATATTTAAAAGAGTACTTCCCGGTGCCAACCGCATGTACCCCGATACTGATTCAGCTCCCATTCCCCTTGAAGCAGATTATATTAAATCCCTTCAGGAAAATTTACCTCAAAAAGTTGCTGAAAGGTTCAGGCAAATGAAGGAATGGGGAATCCCGTCAGATACTTATCATTACCTTTTAAGTAAAAATCTTGTGCCAATGATCGAGCAAATTAACCTGAAATTTGGTTTCGATCCTAAGTTTCTGGGTGCCTTTTTTGGTCATACATTCAAGAATATTGAAGGGAAAATGCCTCAACATAAAAATTTTAATTACAATAAAATTTATGGCTTATTTAAGTTTATTCACAACGAAAAATTTCAACCTTCAATTGCAAAAAGAATGCTCCCTGTTATATATGAACATCCTGATATGGAGTTTAGTTCAGTGTTGATCATTATTAATTTCAGAAAAAAATCAATGGATGAATTGCTTGCTCCTATCGATTTTCTTTACGAAAAATTCAAAGAAATAAAACTTTCTGATAACAATAGAAACACGGTAAACTGGTTAATGGGACAAGTACATAAACAAGCAATCGGGAATGTTGAAATGAAAAAACTTAGTGAAGAAATAGAAAAAATCGTTAATCAGTGTTCCTTGTTCTTAAATCTAATAAAGAAGACAAAAAAGCCAGAAGATAACAAATCGTAGAAGAAACATAAAACAACAAACAATGGCTGAAGATATTTTTCAGGGATATAAAGGTAAGGCTCTCGGGGTTTTGAGAAAGTTTAATATCAGAGTTTGGGGACAGACAGTGATTGAAACAACCCGTGGTAAATTTACCGGAACTGTTCTGCCCCGCTCCGAAAATGATGATGACAGGCATATTGTACTTAAAATATCTACCGGATATAATATCGGAATTGATATTGACACTATCAATAAAATGAAAGAGACCGGTTTTAAAAAAGCTAACTACAAAATTCCTGAAAAAGAATTCCCTTACACCGACCATCTGCCCAATGTAAAATTATTTGGCACAGGCGGCACTATTGCTTCCCGTCTTGATTATCGTACCGGGGCTGTCATTCCCGCATTCTCGCCGGGCGAACTATACGGAGCAGTACCTGAACTTGCTGATATTTGTAATCTTACAACTGAAAAACTTTTTGCAGTTTTCAGCGAAAATATGGGCCCGTCTCAATACATTACACTTGCTAAAGCTATTGGAAAGGAAATCAGTAATGGTATCGACGGGATTATCATAGGTCATGGTACCGATACTCTTCACCATACTGCAGCAGCATTATCTTTCATGTTACAAGACTCGCCCATTCCTATTATTCTGGTAGGGTCTCAACGCTCTTCCGACCGTCCTTCGTCAGATGCCGCCCTAAATCTTATGCATGCTGTTTATGCAGCCGGTCATGGCGACATTGCTGAAACTTTAGTCTGTATGTTCGGACCCACCTCGGATGAATACGGATTCCTTCACCGGGGTACCAGGGTAAGAAAAATGCATAGCTCATATCGTTCCACTTTCAGGACTATTGGTGATATTCCCGTTGCAACAGTAACACGGAATGAGGTTAATCCTATTAAAGAAAACTATAATCCACGCAGGAAAGACAGGAATGTAAAGATCCTTCCGTACTTTAGTGAAAAAGTTACAATGCTTTATTACTATCCGGGCATGAAACCGGAAATTTTTGATTCGCTGGTAGATGCAGGTTACAAAGGAATTGTGATTGTTGGTACCGGACTGGGACACGTGAACAAAGAACTTTATCCTGCTATTGAAAGAGCTACCCAGAAAGGTGTTTCAATCTATATGACTTTGCAAACTATCTGGGGTTATGTACATATGTTTGTTTATGATACCGGACGGGATATGATGGCTAAAGGTGTAATCCCTGCAGGGAATATGCTTCCTGAAGTGGCTTTTATTAAGCTGGGTTGGGCTTTGGGTCAAACTGAAGATCCGGTTGAAGTAAAAAGGATAATGCTATCACCAATAAACGACGAAATTACTGAACGTGAACCCTATAACGGATACCTTGTTTACCAGGGTGGAGTACCGGAAGTTGAAAGCTTTGTAAAGAAATTCCGAAAGTAAGATACCAAAACCCTTATAAATTAATGTCAATCCATAAAGTCAGCATAAAATGATTTAAGAACAAGGAACACCGATTAACGATTTGCGAAGTGTTTGAAAATCTTAAATCTAAAATCGTTAATCCTTGTTCGATATTCAAAATGTTCCAATTATTTTAATATTATAGACAAGCACTAAATTAATTATTAGAATAACACTTTATAAGATTGTTTATGTCTCCTATAGAATCATTCTCAAAATTCATTACATCATTCAGCGAACAGTTAACTAAACCACTTCCCGGAGTTAGTGCACAATACAAAATGGCACCTGAGGATCGAATTGAAAGGGAGGCAATGGCACATATCAACAATAAACAGCAAATAAGCGCTGTATTGATCCTGATTTTCCCGGATCATGAAAAACCGACTGTTTGTTTCATCCGCAGGCAGGATTACTCGGGTGCACATAGCGGCCAAATCAGTTTCCCCGGGGGCAAAAATGAAGAAAAAGATCCGGATTTATGGAATACCGCTATACGTGAAACAGATGAAGAAACCGGTGTAAAAGCCGATCAAATAAAATATATCGGTAAGCTTACACCATTATACATTCCTGTAAGCAATTTCTGGGTTCATCCGTTTGTAGGTTACCTTCTCCATTATCCTAAATTCAAAATGGACAAGTCAGAGGTTAAGTATATTTTGAAAGTACCGCTTTTTGAAATAATGAAACAGGAAATTATTGAAAAAAGCCGGCAAAACATTGATAGTGAAAAAAAAGAAGTGCCATGCTATAATTATAATGGTGAGACAATATGGGGAGCTACAGCAATGATCTTATGTGAATTTCTTGAAATTACCTCTCAGATATTACCTGATCTTTATAAATAATATTTTTGTAATGCTCATACCTGTCAAGTATTTCTCTTACATAATTTACCGGCTCTTCACCACGGCAATAACCATATCTAACCACCGGGTCATGGTAATATTCAGGGTTTGATTTTAAAATAAGCTTTTCAGCAATAATATCCCAATTGTCAGGATCTTGATTATATTTCCGTGCCAACCGCCTCGCATCAAGAATATGACCCAGACCTACATTATACGCACCCAGTATAAATTTCGTTTTTTCATCCTCATCACTTATTTTATCTTCAAAAACCTCCCCAAGCCATTGTATAAATTTAACACCTGCCTCAATATTCTCTAATGGTGTAGAATTACGATTTATACCATATTGTTTAGCAGTATTAGGCATAAGCTGCATCAATCCAAATGCACCTGCCCATGAATGAGCATCAGGGACAAAACGTGATTCCTGATAGATCATTGATGCAAGAAGGAGCCAATCCCAGCCAAGTGTGTCACTCAATTCTCTCAAATAATCATCCCAGGGAGATACCTTGCCACTATTTAATACATAAAAATCACTTTCGATTATTTGTTTTGATTTTTGATTTTTAAAATACTTATTATATATCATATTAAAGCCAGCGGAATATCTGTAATCCTTTAACCACTGATTCAGGTTTGCAAGTAATCGGTCCGATCCCTCTTTTCTGACAGCCCATGCCAGATTCTGAGGGAAACTGACAGCTGTTTCAATATCAAGCATCGGATAGTATGTCCGGTTTACCCTGGCTACATTTTCATCACATACAGTATAATCAATCTCTCCCTGTGCAACCAGTTTAACCAATTGTTCAGCCTCTTCTTTTACTTCAATTATATATATTGTGTCACCAATTTCTTCTGCCAGGTTATATAACCTTTGGGAAAATGAGCTGTTTTTCTGAACATATATTGTTTTTCCGGCAAGGTCAAGCTGATTTCTGATCATCCGCTTTTCAAATTCATGCAATGGAATCTTTCGCCAATCTTCAGGTTTCCTTTGTACCAGTACCTGTCTGGTTTGAGAAATAGGAATTGAAAAATTCACTAATTGCTTCCTTTTTTGAGTAACTGTAAGGTTAAAAGCAATCAGATCACAACTCCCGGAGTTTAATAATTCAAATGATTTATTAAGATCGTTCTCCACGAGTATATCCAGATCTATGCCCAGGTGAGCAGCAAATTCTTTCAACATATCAAACTGGTAACCCATGGGTTCTCCACGGTAAATAAAATAATTTATAGAATTATAATCGACAACAGCTACAATCTTCCCTTCTTCCCTGATAGCATCCATATCTGCAACATAGGGTCCTTTCTCATTTATTCTATCTGATCTCTTGATCCCACATGAAGCAAGAAATAATATAGACGTCAGAAATAAATAAACGAACCGGTTCATAGATATTTTATTGTAACTATTCAGTGTCTTAAGTTTGGAATAAAATGGCTAATCTCATTATACTTTGTATTTTTAAGTCGATTGCCGACTGTGAACTGCCGACTGATTAGTTACACTTTATTATTCCTGTAAAAACCATCAAAAGCAATATACGAAAAATTTTGAACTTAGCCTGTCCCGGTTTTTGGAAAACGAAGTGAGAAAATTCTAATACATCTAATTAGTGTCTGTCCATAAAGTCGAGCATTTTCGTAAATAAAGCACCAAATAACAAAAAACAAATAACAAATAAATTCCAAATATCAATTACCAAATGACCGAAACAGCTTTGAGTATTGTGATTTGAGTTATTGAGATTTATTTATTCACAAAATAATTAATTTTAAAGGTGTTCATGAGAT
>JADFUQ010000333.1 GCA_015222065.1 Bacteroidota bacterium | reverse complement strand
GTCATGGACTTTACGAAAAGCCAGGAAAGATTGCTTCACTTCGTTCGCAAAATCCTTTTACTTATTATACTTTAAGGAACAACCAGCGACCAGTGACCAGAAACCAGTAACCAGTAACATCCCCCCATCCACAACAAAAAACCAAAATTTAGCATCATTCAAAAAGCCCCATAACAACCTGAACCACAGCTCTCTCTCTCTCTCTCTCTCTCTCTGGATTTTTTCCAAACGTGAAAAAAAAGCATAAAAATCCTTGGAATTGATCTTTTTATGGTTTATGTTAATTGATTGAATAAAGGAAAATTTCATGAATTTTCTTTTATAAAAAACCAAACCGGTTTCCAGAGGATATTTGTTGGTTAGGATTGTTAAAGAAGTTGTCGGGCAGGTTTGTCTGGCTGCATTAAATAAAATAATAACTCGTAACCCGTAACACGATAAAATGAAAGGAGAAAACCACATAACACCAAAGCAGGATTCATTCAAACTTCAGCATTGGTAGCTCCCTCCCCGGGGGCAAAGATATATAATTTCGTGAAATTAATCTTATCAAGATTTTCAAGTTTAATAAATATTAATTTAAAAAATAAAATCATGAATAGAATAAAAAAAATAATAGGTGTATTTGTTGTTACAATGTTCTTGTCAGCATTAAGTGTAAATTTCGGATTAATACAAGTAGCTAATGCTGATAAAGACCCATGTCCTGGATGGGATGGTCAGACATTCTGGGGTTGGACTGGTGAGGAATGTTTTTGGGTTACTTATTGCACAATGGTTTGTATTTAAGGATTAGTATTGCTAATGTTAGCATATATGGAGCAGATAATATTATATCTGCTCCATATTATTGATGATGAAATGATAGTTCATTTTCTGTTTTTGAAAAAACTATTTTAACAAATCAAAGAAATGAAAGGTTTAATCTGTTTTTTATTAGTAGTTGTACTATATTTTTATGGTTGTGTTCCTAAAGATAAAATTAACGAATACACATTAGTTCCCACAAATGAAAAGATAAAATTTAATATACCAAATGATGTATCAAGTATAACCGATTGTTCACAATATTTCCTAACCGAGGATGGTAGGCAGTACTTATGTTATTTAAGTAGGTATAACAATAAGTTACTGTTTTACAACATCGATTCATCAACCTTGTCATTCACAGTTCAGATGCCCGTAATCGGACCGGAGGGAGTGGGTAAGATTCTGGGTTTCCTTGTACATAATCTGGATACTATTTTACTAAAAACGAAGCAAAGGACATTATATATTATTGATCAGTTTGGAAATTTAAAGAAGAAAATTCCTATTTCCCGTGATATTAAGAATGGTGAATATGGTACATATATAAGGCATTCAGCCTCCTTTACAAACTGTCTAATTCTGAATGATGGTAATATTTATGCTGGTACTCATTTATTAAAAAATCCCGGTCCCAAAGAAATACAGGATTATAAGTTGTGCTTGCAGATAGATTTAATGAAAAATCAACAAAAATTGTTGCCCATGGCCTACCCTCCATTGGGAAATAAAAACAATGAACCTGTATATAGTTATTTTTCAACACTGTTTGTTGAGGATGAATTTATATATTCATTTATGAGCAGCCATAATTTATATATAACCAAAGATCATAAGATTATTAAAACAATACCTGCTAAAAGCCGGTATATTGAAAAGGATTTCAAATTGCCTGATTTTAGTAGTGGTTCATATCAAATAATTGCTAAAACAGTATTTGAACATCCATCATACAGGAATTTCTATTATGATAAATACCGAAATGTTTTCTACCGTTTTGTTTATCCCGGAATCGAAATAGATATGTCTGATAATATTAGTGACCTGCTTGAGTACAGACAGATTTTTTCCATTATGATTTTAGATACTGAATTGCGGGTAATTGGAGAAGTATTAATGCCAAAGAATAAATATAATTTAAAGATGGCTTTTGTTGGGAAAGAGGGCTTATACATTTCCACAAATCATATCGGAAATCCTGATTTCAGTGCTGATTATTCGCGTTTTGAACTATTTAAACTTGAGAGAAAACAAGATTAAAGCATATCTAAATAAATACACACTAACCCTTGTAATAATAAACGGAAAAAATCCTGTAATATTTGTAAATGATTAAGAAAAAAACACAAAATATATTATACTAGTTAATAATTGCTTTTGTTGGAACTATAACAGTATTTCTTTTCTTACGGGCGTTTACAGGACCGGAAAAATTACGGGTAGTTGATAAATCAAAAACCACCGTGGTATTCGACACGTTAGATATGGATCTTGGCTTACTAACCTATAACCGGCCTGAAAAAGCTACATATAATTTTACCAACACCGGTACCCACCCGCTAATTATTTACCATGTTACCGCCTCATGCGGTTGTACTGAAGTTGAATGGCCGGAAAAGATAATTCGCCCGGAAAAAACCGGCACTATTACTGTTACCTATGATGCTGCTCACCAGGGGCGGTTCAGAAAAACCGTTTATGTTCACGCCAATACAAAAAACAGTCCGATAGAACTCACATTAAAAGGAACGGTGGAAGGGCTGTAAACT
>JADFUQ010000332.1 GCA_015222065.1 Bacteroidota bacterium | reverse complement strand
TGGGTTTGATCCCACAGGAGATTTCTCATTAAACAGTGATATCGGTGATCTTTTCGATATCACACCATATAATGTGTTTCTCGTGAAATTCTCATATCGTTTTGGATTGTAATGTTAAGGCAAAAGGCGGAAGGCAGAAGGCAAAAGGAAAAAAAGAGGTAAGGAGTTCAGCACCCAGTAACCAGTAAAATATGTTGATAATATATACAATAATTCACCCATTTGTTTTTCGTTGACATAACACTAATTTAAAAAATATGTTATTCAATTATTTAACCACAGCAATCAGGAATATTTCAAAACATAAAGGATATTCCCTGATTAATATTACCGGACTGGCAGTAGGAATTGCCAGTGCAGTACTAATACTTCTGTATGTACAAGACGAACTTAGTTATGATCGTTTTCATGAAAAATCGAACCAGATATACAGGGTTGGCTTACACGGTACAATTGCCGGAAATGAAATGAAGGTTGGTATCACTTCGGCTCCAATGGCACAAACCCTGGTAGATGAATATCCTGAAGTACTTAATGCTACTAGACTATTCACTTTTACGGGAAGTCCTGTTGTAAAATACAATGAAAGCAGTTTTGTAGTAGAGAAATACTATCTTGCTGATTCCACCTTTTTTGATGTTTTTACTGTTGAGTTCATTAATGGCGATCCCGGAACTGCATTAAACAGATCAAACACAATGATCCTCACCAGGGAAACTGCCGAAAAAATATTTGGCACTGAAGATCCGGTTGGAAAAACCCTGCTGGTTGGAAACGATCAGAATACTTATGAAGTAACTGGTGTTGTTAAAGAATTCCCGGGTAACAGCCATTTTAATTTTGATGTCTTAGCCTCAATCATATCCATGCCCGGCGCCAGCAGTCCGGTATGGGTAAGTAACAATTTTGTCACTTATATTGTTTTACAGGAAGGGTTTGGTTACCACGACCTTGAAGCAAAATTTCCTGAATTGGTTAAAACATATGTTGGTCCGCAGCTTGCGCAATTCGCTAATACCACTCTTGATGAATTTTTTGAAGCCGGGAACAAATGGGGTTACTTTCTGCAAAATCTAACTGATCTGCATTTTTCCGATCTTGAGTTTGAGATTGAGCCCGGCGGAGATATGAAAAATGTATATATCTTTTCAGTGATCGCTTTCTTTCTTATTGTAATTGCCTCTATAAATTTCATGAATCTTGCCACGGCAAAATCAGCTAGCCGTGCGCTTGAGGTTGGAATACGTAAAGTAGTAGGATCCTCGAGAAAAGGATTGATATTACAATTCCTGACAGAATCTGTCATCTTAACTTTTATTTCTCTTGTACTGGCAATTATTCTGGCAACTCTATTTATTCCATCCTTCAACAATATTGCTTCCAAGACACTGACAATGAATTTACTAAGCGACCCGATGATACTTTCTGGCATCATTATTATAGGTTTAATTGTAAGTCTTCTGTCAGGGAGTTACCCGGCTGTTTATCTTTCAGCTTTTAAACCGGTAAAAGTTTTAAAAGGCAGTTTAAAATCAGGTGCGAAAAATTCACGGATAAGGAGTATTCTGGTAGTTATTCAATTCTCTATAGCTATATTCCTTATTATTTCCACCATTGTTGTTTACCGGCAAATGAATTTTATTCAAAAGAAAGATCTGGGTTATGATAAAGAAAATCTTTTGATAGTACAGAGAGCTTATGCTCTACAGGATCAAAGAGAAACATTTATACAAGAACTTGAAAAAAATACCGGTATTGAAACTGTCACTCTAACCAATTTTTTTCCGGGGTCAATTATGGGTAATACTGCATACAAGCCGGAAGGTAGTACAGCTGACGATATCCGGGCTATAAATTTAACTTTCGTTGATGATAAGTATCAGGAAGTGCTTGACCTGAAAATTAACGAAGGACGATGGTTTTCCAGAGACAGGGCTGACGATTCATCATCGGTAATTCTTAATGAAGCTGCAGTAAAAGCACTTGGCTTCGATGATCCGGTAAACAAGAAAATTATGATGATCGGAGGAAATGATGATAACACCGATCTTCCATTGCAAATAATTGGTGTAGTAAAAGATTTTCATTATCAGTCGCTTCATCAAACAATTAAACCCTTAGTAATACAATATAACCGAAACCAATTTGGCCAATTGATCGGTTTAAAGATCCATCCTGAAAACTACCAGGAATCAATAAATTTTGTCCAGCAGCAATGGGATACTTTTGTGAAAGACCAGCCCCTGGAATATTCATTCCTTGAAGATGAATTAGCATCAAAATATGCTGATGACAGAAAAACAGGAACTATCTTTTCCATTTTTGCCATAATCGCTATTCTTGTTTCTTGTCTTGGACTTTTCGGGTTGGCTTCATATACAACTGAACAAAGGACAAAAGAAATCGGTATCAGGAAAGTTATGGGCGCTTCTGTTCCTGTTATTTTACTACTGTTATCAAGAGAAATAATTATATTAATGTCTGTATCAACCCTTATTGCCTGGCCTGCAGCATATTTCTTTATGAAAAACTGGTTACAGAACTTCGCATTTAAAATCAACCCCGGAGTATTAGCATTTTTTATTGCTTCCCTGCTTGCCCTGATTATTGCAATAATAACAATAAGTTATAGATCGTACAGAGCATCCACGGCAAATCCTGCAGAATCTCTCAGGCATGAATAAAGGATGGAATGATGGAATATTGGAAGAATGGAAGACTGGGAAGATAAAAGAGTGGAAGAAGGAAGAATGAAGAAATGTTACGAGTCACGAGTTTCGGGTTACGTGTTAAAAGAGTGTCCCCTGGAAACTTTTGAACCTTGAACTCTTTACTCTTTACGATTTCAACTTTTACCATGATTAATTCTTTTTGTATAAAAATTCATATATTTATATTTTTAAAACATACCAGGCTTAAATATGGAACCCCTAATAATTGAAGCAACCGATAAAACTCCCGGAATAATACTTGACCCATACAACGACCTGTTTGAAATATCAGGTAACTCCAGGCCTGAAAATGTCCGGGATTTTTACGATCCTGTGATAAACTGGTTAATTGAATTTGAAAAGGAGGTGCTGGACAGAAACGTCATTAAGTTCGACAAAAAGCATCCTCTGAATTTCAATCTTAAAATGAATTATTTTAATTCATCATCGGCTAAGTTCCTGTATGATGTAATGAGTGAACTGGTCAGATTTCACAAAAAGGGTCATATTATCAGGATTTTGTGGTACTTTGAAGAGGAGGATGAAGACATGAAATATGCAGGAGAAGAGATGAGTGAATTACTTGAAGTTCCTTTTCAATTTATAGAAACTCCGCCTACAGATTAACATCAGAACATAGTTTCACAAATTTTACCCTGTGAAATAAAAAAACCTTAATTTTCAGGTTTCATAAATAATTAGTTAATAGTCGGCAGTTCGCAATCGGTAGTCCAGTCTTCAGATTGCCGACTGTAGACTGCCGATTGTGGACTGCCGACTGATTAGTTGCAAAAAAGAAAAGATGTCTTTTAGAAGCTAAAATCGAAACCGACTCCTATAAACAGGTTGTCTTTGGTATATGATTCTGTAACTATTTTATCCATTTCACCCTCAAGGTGATGATTGAATACTCTCGAACCATCATTATATTTTGTATAACCAACTCCAAGATTCAATGCCATTTTCTCTGATAATGCATATTTAAGTCCACCGGCAACAGTATTCGAACTCATACTATAACTCATATCTGTATTATAGTTTTCAGAAACTCCTGAATTTGCACTCAGGTAACCGGCACTAACAAAAAACTGATCTGTAAGTGCATATTCCAATCCGAGTCCAATTTCCCAGTAATTTTTATCAATAACATCCTCATTCTTCACAGCTACTCCGTCAAGTGATCTGCCATAATTTACAGATTTGTCAAAGTAATAGTGAGCCCCGGATGTTACTGAAAGTTTTGATGATATTTGGTAATCAAATCCAAGCGAAACCATCGCGGGTATATCAGCACGGATTAATTCACCCTCGGGAAACATCGTAATCGGGACACCGTTTGAGGTATAACCAACTGTGAAGTCTTTTGCTGTTTCGTTTTTAAGTTCAATCCTGGTTGCCGACTCATATTTAAAACCAATATTCAGCTTGTCGGAAGGAGCATAATTAAAACCAATGATAGTTGTGAATCCCCATCCTTTTTGTTTCACATCAGCTTCCTGGTTGCTAAGTAAATTTGATGTGGCAGAAGCATCAGCAGCAGAAGCTGTCAGGCTTGAAGCAGCACCATAGTATGATGCCTGCGCAACAGCCAGAGTCATTCCGGTTGGGTCCATTCCCAGGGCTGTTAAACCACCTTCCAGTTGTGCTCTGGTTACTGCATCAATAATACCCATACCTTCTGCCTGAGCAAAAGTAAGAGGACCTGCCCCTCCGTCGATCAATGGTTGCATACCGGTACCACCGGCAGTTGCCAAAGCAGCCCCTGCTGTATATTGTGATGCAACATTGGTGAAAAATGTATTTGCCGGAGTGGGAATGCCACCAAGAGTAATCGTAACATCCTTAAGATAGCCATTATAAGTATTTGTTGCATTTATATAGCGGCCACCAACAAAAAATGAGAACTCATTACTCAATGCAATGGAAACACCTCCCTGTAATCCGAGAAATGTAGAAGTGCCTTCAAGAAATGAATTAATGCTATACGCTGTAACATTCTGACCGGCAGCTTGCAGTCCGGGAACAAGATCGGAAATTTCCATCTCGAATGAGGGCAATCCACGATCGAACGTAGCTTCACCCCCTCCTCCAACAGGATTCAACCCAAGTGAAAAAACCACACTTCCGGTTTTGTAGGCAGCATATACACCCGGAAAGATCGGAATTTTTACCTCTCCTTTATACAATCCGTCATTTAGAAAAGGATAATTGTTGAGGACTTCTTTTCTCTGCGTAATATATTGAGTACTAATGGAAAAATGAAATCCATCATTCAGTTTGGTCAGTCCCGCAGGATTAAAATATACAGCATCAATTTCAGTAGTTGCATCCCTGACAAGTAGTCTGACCCAGGCAGAACTCTGGTTTGTGTTTGTAACAATACCTCCGGCATAGCTAAAAGAAACAGCCAGAAACAAGATTAACAGGTTTAAGGTAAATTTTCGCATGATTAATTTTTTTGATTTATGACCGTTAAAGATATTACAATATTAAAAAATTACAAAACATGTTAGACCAGATAATCATTTTTTTATTTCATAAATTCAGTAGATTTTTATCTCCCTGATCCATTGTTTGTTAATTTCGTTAATTGTTAATTCTTTTTTTTGACTTTTCGACCAGTACATTCGAAATAATAATATTTTGTCTTTTTAGATAAGCTATGTTCCTATTATCTTTGTGATATAAGGTCCAATTTGATCTGTCACTATTATAATGTTCGCTTTATAAAAACAACCTGCTATGAATGGTCAGAAAAAACTGTACAAAATACTTGATGAACTGAATATAGAATTTAATTATCATGAACATCCCCCGGTCCCCACAATCGATAAAGCCAGGAAATATTGGAGGAATATTGAGGCAACTCATTGCAAAAACATATTTTTCAGAAACCATAAGGGTAACAGGCATTACCTGGTTATTCTTAACTCTGAGCAGAAACTTGACATTCACGATCTGGAAAAAAGATTAATGCAGGGCAAATTATCATTCGCTTCGGCACGACGATTAAAAAAATATCTTGGTGTTGAACAGGGATCGGTTTCTCCTTTCGGACTGGTCAATGACCAAAAAAACCATGTACATCTGTTTATTGATAGCAATCTTCAAAAAGCTCAAACTATATCGTTCCATCCTAATGTCAACACTGCATCGTTAGTAATTGATTATAAGGATTTTGTCCGTTTCCTTGACTGGTCAGGGAATAGTTATGAATTTCTGAAACTATATGAATAAAAAGAGTTACGTGTTAAACTATTCACATTTTTCTTAACTTCATCCTTCAACCACTATGAAATATGCTCCTTCGTCGCATTTCACGTGGCAGGCAATCATCCTTCATCCTTCAAAGGGTTACGGGTTAAGAATTCTCTTCTGCAAACTCTCCCAGTTTTGAATATTTGTTGTATAGAATTTCGTATTTCTTTGCATTTTCAGGATCCGGGACATACTCCGATTCAAATCCTCTTCCCATAGCTTCCTGTGCTTCTTCTAACCTGTTGTAAACACCGCCCACAACTGATGCAGCCATAGCTGAGCCAAGAGCACATGTTTGTTCAGCCCGTGCTACTTTTATTGGCATATTCATTACATCTGCTACCACCTGCATAACAAACGGAGATTTTTTTGCCACTCCTCCAAGAGCAATAACTCCCTTTATCTCAACACCTTCTGAAATAAACCTGTCTGCTATCTTTTTTGCTCCAAAAGCAGTTGCTTCAACCAGTGCCCTGAAAATTTTCGGTGCATCAGAACCCAGATTTAAGCCGGTAACAGCCCCTTTTAAGTTCTGGTTTGCATCAGGTGTTCTGCGTCCGTTCAACCAGTCGAGAGCTATTATCCCTGATTCATCAACCCCTGTTTTTTCTGCCTGCTGTGATAGTTCAGGAATAATTTTGCCGGATATTTCATCTATTAATTTCTCTTTTGTATCCGCATCCACCAATTCACTCTCTGTCAATACATTTTCAACCGGCCATAAAAGAACATTTTTAAACCAGGCATATACATCTCCGAATGCAGACTGACCGGCTTCCATCCCCAGCATGCCGGGAATAATTGATCCGTCTACCTGTCCGCAGATACCCTTTATCAATTTCGAACTTTCTTGCTCAGAAGCTGATACCATCATATCACATGTTGAAGTTCCCATTACTTTACTCATATAGCCGGGTTTGATTTCTCCTCCAACTGCTCCCAAATGTGCATCAAATGCACCCACACCAACTGAAACTTCCTTACTTAATCTCAAACGTTCTGCCCACTCATCTGAAAGGTTACCAACTTTAACATCACAGGTATAAGTTTCCTCATAAAGTCTTTTCCTCAAACCCTTTAATAGGGGGTCGAGCTTAACCAGAAAATCTTCAGACGGAAGTCCCTTGAAATCCTTGTGCCACATTGCTTTATGACCTGCGGCACAGCGACTTCGTTTTAGGGTCAGAGGATTTGTGTCTCCGTTAAGCAGAGCCGGTATCCAGTCGCAATGCTCAACCCATGAAAAGGCTTTTTCCCTGACATTTTTATCTTCCCGTAAAATATGAAGAATTTTTGCCCAAAACCATTCGGATGAATAAACGCCTCCTTCATATTTAGTGTAATCCATACCACCCCGGGTGTGTGCAAAATTATTAATCTCTTCTGCTTCTTTCACGGCAGTATGATCTTTCCAGAGTATAAACATTGCATTGGGATTATTCTCAAACTCCTTTGTCAGCGATAAAGGTTTACCTTCAATATTGACAGCAACAGGTGTCGATCCTGTAGTATCAACCGAAATAGCGACAATATTACCGGCAACAGCTTCCGGTGTTTTCCCTAACGCCTCTCTTACAGTTTTTTCCAGTCCTTCGATATAGTCCGCAGGGTGCTGACGGAACCGGTTTTTTTCCGGATCACAGTATTTTTCGTCTTTCCACCGTGGATACTCAAACACAGAAGATGAAATTTCATTTCCATTTGAAGTATCAATAATAAGTGAACGCACCGAGTCGGTACCATAATCGATACCTATTACATATTTGTTATTCATGTGTTAATAGATTATTAAGAATTTTACAT
>JADFUQ010000331.1 GCA_015222065.1 Bacteroidota bacterium | reverse complement strand
TAATTTTTGTTTTACTCTATCTGGCTTATATTATGTATATGTTTCTCCCAATATTTGGGAATAACAGTAATCATTTCAAAACCCAAAGAGGAATAACTATATTTTATAACCCTGATAAAAACTCATCCTCATCTTTAAGAAACCTGCTTCTTCTAAATTTGGATAAATTAATAATCGGCAAACGAACAATAAACAGACAATTGGGATGGTGGGTTATAATAGTTAGTACTTTGGTTATGTCGATTGGATCATTTTTGTTGGTCCAGGCAACCGACTGGCTTGGAAAAGACATTTATCAAGTACCATTGCTGGGAGAATTTGAGGGACTTGGAATTCCATTGATATTTGTTGCAGTTATATTATCGGCTGCAGCATCAAGTCTGCCGGATACTGTTATTTCTGTTTTAGACGCAAAAAAGGGTTATTATGATGATGCTATTTCAAATGCTCTGGGCAGCAATATTTTTGATATCTCATTTGCAATAGGCCTGCCTCTGCTTTTATACACATTGTTATATAATCCCATTGAAATGAGTTATGAAACCATCCTGATAGGTTCAGAAATATGGGCTTTCCTGTTTATTATTACTTTATGTGCATTCCTTATATTTTTTATAGGAAAACACTTTAACAGGAAAAAAGTAATTATGTTAATCGGTTTCTATCTACTGTTTATGTTCTATGTTATAGGGAAAAGTTATGATCTTGAAATTGTTAATAAATTATCTCATATTTTATTAGAAATAGTTAAAATAATTAAATTCTAATCTGCCTCTTTTCTCAGGTGTTGCAGTGGGGCTATTAATTCTTTGACTTTTAGACTTTTTGGCTTTTCAACTCTTCTTCATACAAGAACATTCAACCCTCCGGGAATGATCTTCACATCAACAATCCTGCCCGTTATCATAGGTTCACCATCAAAATGTACATGTCCCGGTGATTCCCTTTCCACACTTACCTCTTTACATTTTACTATCTCAACATATTTGCTTGAATCGATAGTTTTTGTTAATAACCGTATTCCAATATCCAGAGCCTTGTAAAAAGGGAATGGCGATAACATTGAGACATCCATAAAACCGTCATTAATACTGGCTTGTGGAGCAATAGATGCTTCGTTCCCGTATTGTGAACTGTTTGCAAATGTAACAAGGAACAAAACCTTTCTAATCTCTCTACCGTTAATTCTGATAATATATTTCTGTGGAGTATAAGATATGAAACGCGCCAGGATTAGGCGCAGATAAGAGAAAAAACCACGTTTCCCCAAAAGAGAAAATTCTTGTCCTATCATGGCATCAAAACCAATACCGGCCGTACAGAAAAAAGGTGTACCATTTAGTATTCCGTAATCAACAGTTACAGGGCGAGCATTTCTTAATAAATCAATGGCACCGGGCAAATTCAGAGGGATACCCAGATGACGTGCCAGACCGTTCCCTGAACCTATCGGGATAATTCCTACAGCCGCTTCCGTATTCACTAACCCCCGTGCAACTTCATTCACAGTACCATCACCTCCCACAGCAACAAATCTTCTAATTCCTTCTTTAACCTTTTCTTTTACAATAACGGTTGCCTCACCCTGTTTGCCTGTTTCAAAAAAATAAGGTTCCGGAAAAGAGTGATCGATCAGTTTCAGGATTTTTTCCTTTAAATCTCTCTGTGATCGGTTACCTGCTATGGGGTTTATGATAAAAACTGTCTTTTCCAAAATAATAGATTATATCTTTTAAAACCCAAAGGTATGTTCACTTCATTAATAAAAAAAATCTTGCCGGTTGTAATTTCTAACACTTTCTTTTAATAAATTTCGTTCTTTATACAAAAATCAAGACTGTACGCAAGAAATTACTCTTACCTAATGAGAGAATTACTAAAAATATTACTGGTATTTATTGTTAGTGTTCAGCTATATCCTCAAACAGGAGGCACCAGTACTTACCAGTTTCTAACGCTTCCTGCATCAGGCAGAATTGCATCACTTGGTGGCAAAATGATCACTACTCCCGGCAATGACCTGAACCTTGTTTTCTCAAACCCATCACTGCTTAATAAAGAAATGAATAATGAACTGATTCTGAATTATTCGGGATATTTTGCTGACATTCGTTTCGGGTATGCAGCATACTCACATTCTTTCAACAAGTTAGGAAATTTTGCTGTCGGTGTTCATTTTATTGATTATGGTGAATTTATCGCAGCCGACCGGACAGGAATTATTACCGGGAAATTCCAGGCAGCAGAACATGCTTTTTATCTTACATGGTCGATACCTATTGACAGCACTATATCGGTGGGTATCAGTCTTAAACCTGTATTATCAACTTTTGAAAGATACCACTCAACCGGAATAGCTGCCGATTTCGGAATTTCCTATATCAGCAGGAACCGGTTATTTGCATCTTCTTTGACAATAAACAACTTAGGCCGGCAGATATCTACTTATTATGGCGGAAATCATGAACCACTTCCTTTCGAAGTACAGCTTGCTGTTTCGAATAAACTGGAGCATGCACCCTTCAGGTTTTTCCTCACAGCTCACAGTTTGCAACACTATGATCTGCTACCTCCTGAAGAAAATACTGATTCAAATAACGGATATAATAATTCGGAGAGAGAATCTTCAGGGATTGAAATTTTTGGTGATAACCTGATGAGACACATGGTAATGGGACTGGAATTTATTCCCTTTGAGAACTTTACACTGCGTTTTGGGTATAATTACCAAAGAAGGCAAGAGCTCAAGATACCTACAAGAATTTCAACTGTTGGATTTTCGTGGGGTTTCGGTCTCAAAATCTCGCATTTCAGACTAAATTACGGCAGGGCAACATATCACCTGGCAGGTGCTTCCAATCATTTTTCCATCAGCACTAATATGGGTAATCTGTATCAGAAAGTCTTTAATTAAAGAAATGAGTAAATGGGTGAAGAGGTGAAGTTTTAACCGGATCTTATTGGTTGAAAAAGGATTTTGCGAGGAGCGAAGCGACGAAGCAATCTCCTAAGAACAACCAGAATGCCAAAGCGATAGACTGTCATGAGCTTTTCGAAAAGTCAGGAGAGATTGCTTCACTTCGTTCGCAAAATCTATATACTTATTATGCTTTAAAGGTATGTGTAAATTGTAACCAAAATATGAAACATAGATTCTAAAACCTATTATCTTCCTTAGCCTCAGCCTTAGCCTTGACCACTTTATTACAAAATTAGAGGATAACTATAATTTAACTATACTTTTTAATTAATTTGCGAAGCGAAGTTTTATCTTTGCCGACAAATGAGAATCTTAAACCAAAAGGGTCTGACAATAGCTGTTGACGGGTATTCATCTTGTGGTAAAAGCACCTTTGCCAAAGAGATTGCCGGAAAACTAAACTATAAATACATTGACAGTGGAGCTATGTACAGGGCGATTACCCTCCTGTGCATAAGAAAAAATATTATTAGCGGAGAAACAATTAATAAAAAAGCACTGGAATTATTACTCTCTGCTGCAGATATTGATTTCCGGTTCACGGAAACAAGAAACAGGCATGAAACTTTCCTGAACGGAAAAAATGTGGAAGATGAGATAAGAACGACGGGGGTTTCAGATTATGTGAGCCAGATAAGCGAAATTGGACAGGTCAGGGAAAAGATGGTAAATATCCAGAGAAGGTATGGAAAAGATGGGGGGATAGTAATGGATGGCAGGGATATTGGCACAGTTGTATTTCCTGAAGCTGATTTGAAAATTTTCATGATTGCCCGTGCTGAAGTAAGGGCTGAAAGAAGATACAAAGAACTACAGGGAAAAGGAGTTGATGCTGACTTTGAAGCAGTGAAGAAAAATATTGAAAAAAGGGATTATATAGATGCGAACAGGAAGATCAGTCCGCTAAAAAAAGCTACTGATGCCATAGTGCTTGACAACAGCAATATAACTGTGCAGGAGCAAATGGAATGGTTTGAAGAATTGCTAAGGGAATTGAACTATGAAAATTGAAATAGATCAGCAATCCGGATTTTGCTTCGGGGTTGAAAAAGTAATTAAAATTGCAGAAGATATCCTGAAAGAGGAAGGCGAGGTATATTGCCTGGGGGAAATAGTTCATAATCAACGTGAAATGGAGCGACTTGTGTCCCTGGGACTGATGACTATTGATTATAAAACCTACAGAAATACGAAAAACTGTAAGGTTCTGATTAGAGCACATGGCGAACCTCCTGAAACCTATGAAATTGCAAAAAAGAACAATATTAAGTTACTTGATGGAACATGCCCTATTGTTAACCGTCTTCAAAAAAAAGTCAGAACAGGCTATGAAGAAATGAAAATAAAAGATGGGCAGGTGGTTATTTTCGGAAAAGAAGAACACGCTGAAGTTATTGGATTAAAAGGTCAGACTGAAGGCAAAGCTATTGTAATTAGCCATTTGCAAGAGATTGATCAAATCGATTTTTCCAAACCTGTCGTCCTTTATTCCCAAACAACCCGCAATAAGAAAAAATACCGGGAGCTGGGTAAGGAGATCAGGAAAAGAATAAACAGGGTGGCAGATAGAAGCGAATTATTAATTTACAATACTATCTGTAACCAGGTGGCAAACCGTGAGCCAACTATCCGGGAATTTGCCCGGAAACATGACCTGGTGTTGTTTGTCAGCGGTAAGAACAGTTCAAACGGTAAAATGTTATTCCAGGCATGCAAAGAGGAAAATCCGAATTCCCGGTTCATTTCATCCGAATCAGAAATAAAAAAAATGTGGTTTGATAAAATAAAGTCGGTTGGTATATGTGGTGCCACCTCAACACCTGAATGGCTAATGAGAAATGTTGCTGAAAAGGTTAAATCCCTGAGTAAAGAACGAGGTGGTTTTATCTTCGACGAACAACGTAATAAAGTTTTCTAATTTTTCAATACCTTTATAATCAAAT
>JADFUQ010000330.1 GCA_015222065.1 Bacteroidota bacterium | reverse complement strand
TTTTTGGCAACATATCTTATCCAGAACAGTATATGGTGGATCGAATATGTTGATCTGGCCGGGATCAGGATGGACACATATCCCTATCCTGATAAATATATGATGGCTGAATGGAACAGGAGAGTATTGGAAGAATATCCCCATTTTAATATTGTTGGTGAAGAGTGGAGCTTGAATCCGGCAATTGTTTCATATTGGCAAAAAGGACAAAAAAACCAGGATGGATATGACGGATCCCTTCCAGGTCTGATGGATTTCCCATTAAATAATGCCCTTGTAAAAGGACTAACCGAAAAAGAAAATTGGAATGAGGGACTAATTAAGTTGTATGAAACTCTTGCAAACGATTTTCTCTATCCCGATCCGGATAACCTGGTGGTTTTCCCTGATAATCACGATATGAGTCGCTTTTACATGCAGGTTGGAATGGATGTCGATTTGTTTAAAACAGGTATTGTATATATTCTTACTACACGAGGTATCCCGCAGATCTTTTATGGTACTGAAATTCTTATGACCCATACAGAGAGCAATAGTCATGGTGATATCAGGAAAGACTTTCCAGGGGGGTGGGAAGGTGATGAAATAAATGCTTTTACCGGTAAAGGACTCTCGAAGAAAGAAATTGAAATTCAAAGCTTCTTCAGGAAATTGTTAAACTGGAGAAAAGAAAACCCTGTTTTCCATACCGGGAAACTTACTCATTTTGTGCCCGAAAATGGTGTTTATGTATACTTCAGATATAAAAACAAGAATAAAGTGATGATCATATTAAACAAAAACGATAAAATTCATCATTTAAAACTTGATAGATTCAGTGAAATACTAGGTGACTGCACTAAAGGGAAAGATATACTAAGTGGAAAAGTTTACAATTTAAGTAAAAAGATTGTTTTACCGGCTTCAACTCCCTTGATATTGGAGTTACAGTGAATGTAACAGTCCCGTTGAACTTCAACTCTAAAAAGATGAAAAAAACAGTTCTAATAACCATAATGTTATTATTCGCCGGGTTGTTTGTTAATGCCCAGGTTGTTGTTACCGACCCTGAATTACCGACTGCTGATCATCCGGTTACAATTTATTTTGACGCTACTAAAGGGACCGGTGGCCTTAAAGACTATACCGGTGATGTATATGCCCATACAGGTGTTATTACCCAAAACAGCACAAGTAATACCGATTGGAAGTACGTAAAAACAAACTGGGGGGAAAACACTGCTGATACTAAATTGACTAAAGTATCGGATAATTATTACAAACTGGAGATCACCCCAAATATACGGGAATATTATGGGGTTCCTGCTTCAGACACAATTACCCACATGGCATTTGTGTTTCGCAGTGATTATCCATATTCCGGGACCACCTATTACGAAGGAAAAGATGATGGCAGTACTGATATTATTGTTGAAGTATTTAAATTTGGGTTGAATGTCAATATTACTTCTCCGTCCCAATCTTCCCTGGTCATCGATCTTAACGATACAATAGTAGTTAACGCTTCTGCTACTCTGGCCGATTCTATTTCCCTTTTTATAAATAGTGAATTTATTAAAACAAGTGAGGATTCCACCTTTTTAACCGACACTATAATTGCCGACAGCTATGGTGAAAACCGGGTGAAAGTAACTGCTTATGATCAACCTGATTTTGTGGCTGATTCATTTTTTTATTTTGTGAAATCTATGCCTTTTGTTGAAACTCTTCCTGATAGTCTCCGGGATGGGATCAATTATACAAGTGACACAACCGTTACCCTGGTGCTTTATGCCCCATTTAAAAGTCATGTTTTTGTTATTGGAGATTTTACCAACTGGTTACCCGGAGAGAAAGGGTATATGAAAATTACACCAGACAGTGCAAAATACTGGAAAGAAATCAAAGGACTTACACCCGGAAAAGAATACAGGTATCAATATTTAGTAGATGATGAACTTCTTATTGCTGATCCATATGCCGACAAAGTTCTTGATCCCTGGAACGATTCTTACATTTCTGATGAAACTTACCCTAACCTGACCGGGTACCCAACAGATACCACATCAGGGATTGTTTCTGTTCTTCAGACAGCCGGTGAAGAATACCAATGGCATGTTACAGATTTCCAGCCACCTGACAAAACCGATCTGGTTATTTATGAACTTCTTATCCGGGATTTTACAGCATCTCATTCTTACCAATCTCTCACCGATACCTTAAATTATTTGAAAAAACTTGGTGTGAATGCTGTAGAGCTGATGCCGGTGAATGAATTTGAAGGAAATGAAAGCTGGGGTTACAATCCGTCATTTTATTTTGCTCCTGATAAATATTATGGTCCGAAAAATGATCTGAAAACATTTATTGATTCCTGCCACAGTAATGGGATTGCAGTAATTATTGACATGGTACTTAATCATTCATACGGACAATCGCCTCTTGTACAATTATACTTTAATCCAAATGCCGGGTCGTACGGACAACCAACCGCAGAGAATCCCTGGTATAACGAACAATCACCAAATCCCGTCTATTCATGGGGATACGATTTTGATCACGAAAGTCAGGCAACAAAAGATTTCGTTGACAGAGTAAATGCTTACTGGCTTACTGAATACAACTTTGACGGTTTCCGTTTCGATTTCACAAAAGGATTTACCAACACCCTTGGCGATGGAGGAGCTTACGATGCATCAAGGATAAGCATATTGAAACGAATGGCAGACCATATATGGAGTGTAAATCCTAATGCATATGCAATCCTGGAACACTTTGCAACTAATACTGAAGAAAAAGAGCTGGCTGAATACGGTACGATGATTTGGGGAAACATGAGCCATCAATATGGCGAAGCGGCCAAGGGTTATTCAAGTAGCTTATCATGGGGCTCTTATATAACCAGGGGATGGAGTGTCCCGCACCTTGTATCATACATGGAAAGCCATGATGAAGAACGTCTGATGTATAAAGCACTAACCTTTGGTAAATCAGGTGATAACTATAATATTAAAGAATTCGCAACCGCTATTAAAAGGATGGAACTAAATGCCCTGTTCTTCCTTACAATTCCTGGGCCGAAAATGATCTGGCAATTTGGTGAACTGGGGTATGATTATTCTATCGATTATAATGGCCGTGTAGGAAATAAACCAATAAAATGGGACTATTATTCAGTTGTTGAAAGAAAACGGCTCTATCAGGTTTATTCAGCACTGAATAAGATTGTAAAAGAAGAACCACTGTTTGAAACAGATGATTTTGATTTGGATGTATCAGGAATGCATAAACAGATCAACCTGTATGACGATTCAATGGATGCTTGTATTATTGGTAATTTTGATGTTAGCAGCGGAGATATCATTGCTAGTTTCAGTCAAACCGGTAGGTGGTATGAATTCTTTACCGGAGATTCGATTGATGTAACCGATGTAAATACACAAATATCTCTTGAAGCGGGAGAGTACAAACTTTACACCACAAAAAAACTGACCAAACCAGATATTACTGCATCAATCAGCAACCCATTACAGCAGGATAGTTATTCCTTTCATATTTACCCTAATCCATCAGAAGATTATTTCACTATAACCATGAAAGGTAACCAGGAAGAACAAAGCATCCTTTCAATTATTGATATTATGGGAAAGGTTTTGTGTCAACCTGAAAGCTCTTATAAATCAGGAATTTATACCTGGAAATGGGATGGCAAGATGCAAAACGGCGAACCGGCAAGTGCAGGCATATATTTTTGCCGCATTATTAACCGGAATAAACAAATTGTCAAACGCCTGATCAGGTTAAAATAATAACGTAATTAACAGGTTGTGTTCTCAAATATGCAACAAATTAACTTTTGATTTAAAAAAAACATTATTCCCTGCGAATCAATCTTTTATATAAATTTTATATTCCCAGGGAGCCAGTTCAAAATTCGTGTTATTAATAAGAGTTACAGACTCTCCATCAAAATATTCCGTAAACCGGTTTTCTTCTCCCTCCCAATTTACAGATACTTTCCGGTCAATATCTGACAGGTTCATCATTACCAATATTTCATCATTATCCTTTTTTCTCAGGAATGAATAAACCCTGTCAGGGTTTGAATTTTCAAGCATGGTATAATCTCCTCCATACTTGCCGCTCCATAGCGACTGGTGTTCCTTCCTAAGGTTAGTAAGGTTTTTATAAAATTCCGTCAGTGGAGATTCTTTCCATTCAATCAGGTCTTTCTCAAAAAATTCAAGTCTTTTGTTCATACCTGCTTCCTGTCCACTGTACAATAAGGGCATTCCGGGAATTGTGAAAGTTATTACTGCAAATGCCTTACTTCCGGCTCCCAGTCTTTCTTCAATAGTACCGTTCCACGAATTTTCATCATGGTTAGTAATGAAACGTACACGGTAATCTTCTTCAGGGTATTTCCCAAAGTTGCTTTGTAAAACAGAATCCATTTCAATAACTGTTTTTTCTCCTTTAGCCACTTCATTCATTACATGGAAGAACCCCCATGAATAGTTCATATCAAATGCCTGTTCCAGAAGAGGAACATTCCCTTCATCTTCAGCAAGCATAAAAACTCTTTTAACCTTTTCAAGTTCAATCCTTACACCTTTCCAAAATTCAGCCGGAATTTGTCCCGGATAATCGCAACGAAAACCATCAACATCAGCTTCCTGCACCCAGTATTTCATAGCACCGGTCATATAGTCCCATAATCCCTTGTTGGAGTAATCAAGTTGTATCACATCTGTCCAGTTGTAAGGTGAAACAAAGTCTCCGTCCTCATTTTGTTCATACCATTCCGGATGTTCCTTCGTCATTGGATTATCCCAGGCAGTATGATTGGCCACCCAGTCAAGCATCACATACATACCCATCCCGTGAGCTTTTTCTACCAGAGATTTCAGGTCTTCAACCGTACCATATTCCGGATTAACTTTTTTATAGTTTTTTATTGAATAATAGCTGCCCAATGTACCCTTCCGGTTTTTCTCTCCTATCGGGTGAACTGGCATTAACCAGATAATATCTATCCCCAGTTCCTTAATACGTCCGAGGTCTTCAGTAACTTTGTTCAGTGTTCCCTCCTCAGAGTACTGCCGTATATTCAACTCGTACAACGTTGCATTTTTTGTCCACTCAGGAGCTTGAAAATCAATATTGGCTTCCTTTTGTTGATCTTCTCCTGACGAATTACATCCTAATGTCAGGGGCAGGATCAATACACTAACAGCAAATAATTTGATTAATTTTTTCATTGTTTTCTTTTTCATAAAGTCAGTTATGTTCTTTTTCGGGAAAATTCCATTATTCCCCTGTAGAAATAGCTCCTTCTCGTCGCATTTCACAGGGCAGGCATCTTTCCATTATTCCATTATTCCATTCTTCCAATCTTCCACTAATTCCTGTCCTTCGCATTCAGGTCATCAAAGGCTTCCGTTAGTCTTTTTATAAAACTTTCTCCTCCTTTTCTCAGCCATGCTCTTGGGTCATATATTTTTTTATTAGGTTTATCTTCACCTTCGGGGTTTCCGATCTGGCTCTGCAGATAATCTTTCTTTTCTTTATAATAATCTTTAACACCATCCCAGAATGCCCACTGCATATCAGTATCAATATTCATTTTTATCACTCCATAAGTAATGGCTTCTTTAATCAGGTATTTTTCAGAACCTGATCCTCCGTGGAACACAAAATTCACAGGTTTTTCACCTGTATTGAATTTTTTCATAATGTAATCCTGTGAATTTTTCAGGATCACAGGTGTCAATTCAACATTCCCGGGTTTATAAACTCCATGGACATTACCAAATGCAGCAGCTATTGTAAAGTTATCACTTACTTTCTTAAACTCTTCCCATGCATATGCCACTTCTTCGGGCTGTGTATAAAGCTTTGAGCTATCAATATCTGATTGATCCACACCATCTTCTTCTCCACCGGTTACCCCCAGTTCAATTTCAAGTGTCATTCCAATTTTGCTCATTCTCTCGAGATATTTTTTTGAAATGGAGATATTGTCTTCCAGGGTCTCTTCAGAGAGATCTAACATATGCGAGCTATAAAGTGGTTGGCCTGTCTCTTCATAGAACTGTTCTCCTGCATCAAGCATTCCGTCAATCCACGGAAGTAGTTTTTTTGCAGCATGGTCGGTATGCAGGACAACCGGCACTCCATACTGTTTTGCCATAGCATGAACATGTTGTGCTCCTGAGACTGCACCTGCTACTGCAGCTCTTTCGTTTTCATTTGAAAGTCCTTTCCCCGCAAAAAATCTTGCTCCGCCATTGGAAAATTGAACAATTACCGGTGAATTCACTTCCCGGGCTGTTTCCAAAACAGCGTTTACTGAATCTGTCCCGATAACGTTAACAGCAGGAATGGCAAAATTATTCCTGTTAGCATAATCAAACAGCTCTTTCACCTCATCACCAAACAGAACTCCGGATCTGAATTTTGAATTTTTATTAGTCATTTTAAACTCCTTTTTAATTAATGAATTATATGATTTTTAGAGTTTTTAAAGATAATATAAAAGGTGCTAAATATCTAAATTATTTCTTCTGAAATACTTTCTCCCCATGTCCCGGAAGTTCATGTTCATTACCATAAACGATAACAGGAACACTTTTGTCATATCTGTTTTTGATCAATACTTCATTTTTTGCTACGTTGATTATCAATAATCTTCCCCGGAATTTTACGCTGAACGAATAGTTTTCCCATTGTTTAGGGATCAACGGGTTAAAGCAGAGTTTTTCATTACGCACTCTCATACCACCAAATCCTTTAACAATAGCCATCCAGGTTCCGGCCATACTTGTAATATGTAATCCTTCAGCAACTTCGTTATTGTAATCGTCCAGATCAAGTCGCGCAGTACGAAGGTATAACTCATATGCTTTATCAATATTACCGGTCTTTGCTGCCAGAATAGAATGAATACATGCTGAAAGAGATGATTCATGTACGGTTCTTGACTCATAGTATTCAAAATTCCTTCTGATAGTTTCAATATCATACTTATCTTCAAAGAAATATATGCCTTGCAATACATCTGCCTGTTTAAGAAAACATGAACGCAGGATCCTGTCCCACGACCAGTGTTGATTTAATGGCCTGATATCCGGATCAAGCTCTTCAGCAACACATTGTTCTTTATCCAGATAATCATCCTGCTGAAGGAAAATTTTTTGTTTATCATCGTAGGGGAAATACATATTCTTTACGATATCTTTCCAGTGTTCTGTCTCCTTCTCAGAATCAAAATTCAATTTATCAAGCAACTTGCTGTATTTTCCCGGTGTTTTATTTTTGACATAATTTAAGACTTCAAGAGTATATTCCAGTGTCCAGACTGCTAAAGTATTTGTGTGCCAGTTATTATTTACGTTATTCTCATATTCATTAGGTCCTGTAACTCCAAGTATCACATATTTATTTTTATCCGTAGAAAAATTGACCCTTTGGCTCCAGAATCTTGAAATTCCAATTAATACTTCCAAACCCCAATTCGTTAAATATTTTTTATCACCGGTATGATTTACATAATAATATATTGCATATGCGATAGCCCCGTTTCTATGTATTTCCTCAAACGTTATTTCCCATTCATTATGGCATTCTTCTCCATTCATGGTAACCATTGGATATAAAGCTGCTCCATCTTTAAAGCCCAATTTGGCGGCATTTTCAATAGCTTTTCCCAGATGTTTGTATCTGTATAGCAATAAGTGTTGTGCTACGTCCATCCCTGCCGTATTCAAGTAAAACGGCAAAGCATAAGCTTCAGTATCCCAGTAAGTACTTCCTCCATATTTTTCTCCCGTAAAGCCCTTGGGGCCTATATTTAATCTCTCATCTGTCCCGGTATATGTTTGGTTAAGGTGGAAAATATTGAACCTGATACCCTGTTGAGCCGCAATATCCCCACCAATAATAATATCGCTTTCCTCCCATTTATCAATCCATGCTTTGGCATGTTCCTTAAGCAGATTATCAAATCCTTTACCAATTGCTTTATTCAAACCTTCCACAGCTTTTTCCATTATTTTCTCCAGTGTATAATTCTGTGTGGAAAGACTTGAAGCATATTTATATATTACAATCTCATCACCTTTCTTTACCTGAACATCTATGCTGTTTGCAACATATTTTTTCCTGTCGTTTACAATCGGTTTTACCTCCTGAATTTTTCCGTTTTTCTCAACCAAATACCGCATTCCGGTACAAACATGGAAATCCAGCTTTTTTGTTTTCACCATTACATAACCTTCTCCACTTCCGGCATGTCTGCTAACTTCATCCCAAAACTTTTCATTATAATTCGAGTCCTGGTTCTTAACATCAGCGTCGAGGTATGGTTCAAAATTTATTATACCGTTGAAATTTTCAGGAATAACAGAATAACGTATTGCACCAATTTCCGTATCAACAATACTGAGAAATCTCTTCGCTTTGATACGAACAATTTTACCACTATTCAGTTTTGTTCTGAAGGTTCTCTCAAGGTATCCTTCACGCATATTCAACACCCTTTTAAAATCAAGAACCCGGCAAGTGAAAAGATCAAGCTCTTCATCATCTATCCGGACATTAATTCCAATCCAGTTTGTTGAATTAAGTACTTTGGCAAAATATTCAGGATATCCATTCTTCCACCATCCCACGCGGGTTTTATCCGGATAATATACACCGGCGATATAACTCCCCTGGAGAGTTTCACCACTATATTTCTCTTCAAAATTTGCTCTTTGCCCCATCTGTCCGTTACCAAGAGAGAATATACTTTCCGAGGCCTGATTGTTTTCCGGGTTAAACCCATCTTCAATAATCAACCATTCATTATGCTTAATATGCGAGTTCATTAAATAAGTTTATCTGTTTGTTTCTAAATATTATCCGTTATTCTCAATCCAAATAAAAATTACATAAGCACCAATTAACAAGCACCAAATTTCAAATAAATCTCAAATTCCAATGACTAAAAAATCAAACTAATTTATTTATATGTGCTGTTTGTTTTTTGTTTTTTCAAACATTGAGTATTATTTGTTTTTTGTTTTTTGAGATTTGTTATTTTTTATAAAAGAAATTTATAGTTTATAGACAGACTCTAATTACCTGTTTTGTATTTCATCCACATCATTAACAAAAACCACAAATATTGCAGCAATGAACATTGAAACCCCTCCTGTAATGAGCGCATAAACAGTTTCACCACCGAACAGGTGTTTAACCATTAACCCCAGGATGGTGGCTGCCATGATCTGTGGAATTACAATGAAGAAATTGAATATTCCCATATATACACCCATTTTGTTCACCGGCAACGATCCGGTAAGAATAGCATATGGCATCGCGAGTATGCTTGCCCAGGCAAGACCTATTCCTACCATAGATAAAATAAGAAGGTTTGGATCGTTAAAGAAGTAAATTGAAATAAGACCTAATCCCCCCGCGATCAGAGAAATCATATGGGTTATCTTCCTGTTGGTCAGTTTTGCCAGCACAGGTAATAAAAACGCCACTAAAGCCGCAAACCCGTTATAAACAGCAAACAATATCCCCACCCAGTCAGCACCGTCGTTATATAATTCAGAGGTTGTATCTGTTGTACCATAAATATGGCTTGTTACGGCTGAGGTTGTATATATCCACATAGAAAACAGGGCAAACCAGGAGAAGAACTGAACAAAAGCCAGTTGTTTCATGGTTTTTGGCATGTTAAAAAGGTCGGTGATCACCTCTACCAGTCCGCTTTTATATTTCCCCTTTGAAGCAAAAGCCCCGGTTATAAGCTGAATCACCCCAAATGCCATAAAACCTACAGACAAAATATAGAGTTCGGCTTCGAAAGATCTCCAATAAATAATAAGGCTGAATATCAGCCCCCCCAGAACCCAGAAACCCGCGGGTTTATAAAACTTCCCGGGCGCAAATTTCATCTCGTCCCCGTATTTTTCTCTCTCATGATCGTCCCCTTCTTCATAATCAGAAAATGACCTTAATTCCTCCGGAGAATATTCTTTGGTCCTTATAACTGTCCATAATACAGCAAGGATGAAAACAATACTACCGGCATAAAAAGCAAATTTTACTGAAGGAGGTATCCCTTCTTCAGCGGTATTGGAAATATTAAGCCAGTTAGTCATAATATACGGTAATGCTGAAGCAATTACCGCACCCATGCCAATAAAAAAACTCTGCATAGCAAAGCCCCTGGTTCTCTGTTCAGAGGAAAGCATATCCCCCACAAATGCCCTGAAAGGTTCCATTGAAACATTAATTGAAGCATCCATTATCCAAAGCATACCCGCTGCCACCCACAGGAATGGAGAGTTTGGCATTATTAATAATGCTATGGATGCAAAAATAGCTCCGATAAGGAAATATGGACGCCGTCGCCCCAGCTTTCCCCATGTTTTGTCACTCATATGTCCAATAATAGGCTGAACTATCAATCCCGTTACCGGTGCCGCGATCCATAATATGGGAATATTTTCTACTTTGGCTCCAAGTGTTTCAAAAATCCTGCTGACATTAGCATTTTGCAGGGCAAATCCGAATTGTATCCCTAAAAAACCGAAACTCATATTCCATATTTGCCAAAAACTTAATTTGGGTTTTGTTTTTTTCATTTTCTAAAATTTTCTATTATAAATTAGTCGAAGGTTTTCTGAATCAATAATTTCAAAAGTAACTATTCAGAGTCTTAAGTTTGTAATGTATAAAATGGCTATTCTCATTATACTTTGCATTATTAAGTCGGCAATCTTCAGTCGTCAGTCGACAATCTGAAGACTGGACTATATTAATATCAGTTCATAAAGTCAAACAAATCTTGAATTAAAGCACCAAATAACAAATAACAAATAACAAATAAATTCCAAATATCAATTA
>JADFUQ010000329.1 GCA_015222065.1 Bacteroidota bacterium | reverse complement strand
TCGCCCCCTCGCCCCCTCGCTCTTTCGCTCTTCTCTCTCTGCTCTCTGCTCTCTGTCTACTTACTACATACTATTTACTTCTTACTCTCCTCCTCTGCTCCCCTTACCCCACACTGCCTTCAAGACTTATCTGAAGAAGTTTCTGGGCTTCAACAGCAAACTCCATAGGAAGTTTATTAAGAACCTCTTTTGCATATCCGTTAACGATCAACCCAATAGCATCTTCTGTTGAGATACCCCGCTGGTTACAGTAAAATATCTGGTCCTCCCCGATTTTCGAAGTGGTTGCTTCATGCTCAACAATAGAATTATGATTATCAACCTCAATGTACGGGAATGTATGGGCACCACATTTATCTCCCAGCAACAGGGAATCGCATTGCGAGAAATTCCTGGAATTTTCAGCCTTTTTTACCACTTTAACCAGTCCGCGGTAGCTATTGTTACTGAATCCCGCGGAAATGCCTTTTGAGATAATGGTACTTTTTGTATTCTTTCCAATATGGATCATCTTGGTACCTGTATCTGCCTGCTGGTGGTTATTTGTAACTGCCACAGAATAAAACTCTCCAACAGAATTGTTCCCTTTCAGAATACAGCTCGGGTATTTCCATGTAATTGCCGAGCCTGTTTCCACCTGGGTCCAGGATATCTTCGACTGATCACCACTACACAGACCACGTTTTGTTACGAAGTTAAAAATTCCACCTTTACCATTCTTATCACCGGGATACCAGTTTTGCACTGTAGAATATTTTACATATGCGTCTTTTTCTACAATAATCTCCACTATAGCAGCATGTAACTGGTTCTCATCTCTCATTGGCGCCGTACAACCCTCAAGGTAGCTGACATAACTTCCTTCTTCTGCTACAATCAGAGTACGTTCAAACTGACCTGTATTAGCGGCATTTATCCGAAAATAGGTTGACAGTTCCATGGGTGCTTTAACTCCTTTGGGTATATAGCAAAAAGAGCCATCGCTGAATATTGCTGAATTGAGTGATGCAAAAAAGTTATCCGTATATGGAACAACCGACCCCAGGTATTTTTTAATAAGATCGGGATGTTCCTTAATAGCTTCACTCATTGAACAAAATATAATTCCATGTTCAGCTAGTGTTTCCTGAAAAGTGGTCTTAACTGATACACTGTCAATTACAGCATCGACAGCCACTCCGCTAAGCCGTTTCTGTTCATCAAGAGATATCCCAAGTTTATCAAAGGTTTTTCTTAGTTCAGGGTCTATTTCATCCAGACTTTCAGGTCCTTTTTGATTCTTTGGAGCCGCGTAATAACTGATATCCTGGTAATTAATTTCAGGGATTTTCAGATGTGCCCAGTCGGGCATTTCCATTTTCAACCAGTGACGATAGGCTTTCAGGCGGAATTCAAGCATAAATTCCGGCTCCTCTTTCTTTGCTGAGATAGCACGGACAACATCTTCATTCAACCCTGGCGGAAAGATTTCAATATCTATATCAGTATAAAAGCCGTATTTATAATCACTTCCTGTAACTTCGCTTAATATTTTGTCTTGCTCCTTCTTCATATTTTC
>JADFUQ010000328.1 GCA_015222065.1 Bacteroidota bacterium | reverse complement strand
TTAGTAATTAAGGTATTAGTGTATCTGAGTAATTAATAAGACGGATCGTAATACAAGCCCCCAAACGGATCAAGAGCTGCGCCTGACGAAGGAAGGCGAGCGAGTAATCCGCCACAGCCCACAAAACAAAAACCCTGATCGAAAAAATAGGGGTTTAATATTTACTCTTGAGCTTAAGCTTTAGTGGAGGAACACTGGCTCTATTTTATAACTACAAACTCTCTAAAGTTGTGTTTGTCAATTATTTCAGCATTGGCATTATAAGCTTCGATAAATGTTTTTGGTAATCTGGCATTTTTCTTTGCATTCCATTTAAACTCAAAACCCGTTAATATCCCTTCCTTTTCTTCAACTAAATCAACCTCTTGTTGCTGTTTTGTACGCCAAAAAAACATTTTAGCAAAGCTGTTCTTATAGATATTCTGTTTCTTTCGCTCTGAAATTAAGAAGTTTTCCCATAACGCTCCTTTATCCTGTCGTAAGTCTAAACTATTAAAATTTCCTAAAACCATATTTCTTACACCATTATCATAAAAATATATTTTCTTGTTCCTTTTTATTTCATTCCTCAGGTTCTTACTATAACTTCCAAGTTTAAAAATAACATATTCTTGTTGAAGAATATCTATATATTTACTAATTGTATTTTTGTCAACTCCAACAATTTGTGCAAGTTCATTATAGCTAACCTCATTTCCTATTTGCAATGCAAGTGACTGAACCAGCTTCTCAAGTACTTCTGGTTTTCTAATATCTGAATATGCTAAAATATCTCTATATAAGTAACTATTCACCAGTTGTTTTAAAACTTCTTTCTCGTCTCCCGGATTATTTAATACTTCCGGGTAAAATCCATATAACAATCGATTTTCTATCTGTTGCTCTGAAACAATAAAACCATGATGGTTTTCATATTCTTCCCAACTAATCGGAAATAATTCATACTCCCATTTTCGACCGGTTAAAGGCTCATTCAATTTATTTGACAAATCAAACGATGACGACCCACTAACAAGCAACTGCACATCTTTAAATTGATCGGTTATAATTTTCAATGTAAGCCCTGTGCCAGATATTCTTTGTACTTCATCAACAAATACAATTTTCCGGGAACATATTCACATAAAGTTATACTTTTTAGTGAATATCATCTCATTGTTAGCATCATTTAGCTTGTGTACAATGGGATTGCTGAAATGCAATATACGTTCTTTGATTTACCAGTGCGATTTGTAGTGCCATTAAACAACCAAAAATAAAAATAGTGAAAGGCAGGCCACGCCCAAAATTATTTTGAAGACTTAACCGCAACTTCTTTGAAATAGACAGTGGATTTAGAGTCGTGATTTTGTAATCCTATATAGCCTGATACTGGTCTTGGCCCTCTATCTGGTTCAAACCACCTTTTTTCTGCCGGCACCGGATCACCTTCATTGTATTCAGTAACCTTTTTTCCATTGAGATGAACTACGGTTCGGGAACCATCAAGTGTGATTTCCATGGTATTCCATTCCCCTGGTCTTTTTTGTGGGTATGACATGGCTTTAGTTAATGAATACAGTACCCCAGTACAGTGAAAATCATTGTGCAAATGCCTCATTCCATTGTCGATTTGAACCTCATAGCCCGTATTCACAGCTTTCCAGGGGTTTTTGGGTTTCTCCGGTATCCTGATGAATACCCCGGAATTAGCATCATTGTCTTTTACAGTATAAACAACCCGAATTACGACATCACTAAATTTTTCACCCGAAAATAGCAACATACCCATGCCTCCAACTGTTTTCAAAGTACTGTCTTCTATAACAAATTTGCCAGGACCTATTTGTTCCCAGCCTGATAAGTCCTTTCCATTGAAAAGGTGCCTCCATTCTTGGGCTTGGATTGAATCAATTGCTAACAGAAAGAGGATAAGAAGAAATGTGAAATTATGTTTCATTTTTGTAAGATTTATTGACCTGCTTTCCCATAACGATTGTATAAAGGAATTTACTATATTTTTCATATAGTTTCAATCGTAATTGGTTTATTCATACAAATTTACGTCAAATATATAATAAATCCAAAGGATTGTTAATGTTTTAAAAGTAACGGAATGTGTGGTTAAATGTTACCTTGAAACGTATGTATTCCATGCTCCCGGGCTTACGATTGGCGCTTTTATAATCACTTGGTCTCCAATTACTTATTATCGCCTGTTATTGGCAGTTATTCATCATGTAACCTAAGATATTTCATTGGCTCTTCATCACCCGTTAAAAGATCCATTATCCTGGTAATTATTTCCCTATTGTAAGTTACTACCAATTTTACTTCAGATTGAGGAGGTAGATATTTCTTCATGACAAATAGGTTCTTTCTCTTTTGAGCAACTGAGAAGGAGTGAAATAGTTAACGTAAATATAAATGGCCAGGACCTCATTAAATTTTTAAATAATTACCTGCAAGGTTAGACATATGAGACGTTGCGCCTTCGAAGCACTTCCGTATCAAACCGTTATGTTGTTGACTAAATGTTATGTCGTTTAAATATAGCACTTTCCGCGCAATGTTTTATGATGCCGTATGCTTAGGCTTTTGTTATCATGGTAGGCTTAATGCCATTTGTAATCAGTATTTTTCAATGGATCAATATTTATTTTATTTTTGAAGATTGGATTTGAATACCACCAATCATAATATGCTTTAGCTGCACACATGTGAGATTCTTCGTCAAAGACTAAATCAAGTTCCGGGGCATTTCTTAAAGCAAGAATTGGATTCTGTGATGGGAACCTGCCAATTAAATATTCACTGTTAATTGATACCGCCCTAATTGATTCAATAGTCCATAAAACAAACATGCCCAATTTGCATTCTGGTGCCCATAGTGATGAAATCCCATTATGAGGGAAATTTGTAATCACCAGAGTATCATTTCTATAAATCAGTAATGCAGGTATGTCTGAAGGTTGAAATGCTGGTAATTCCGGGGACTCATACTGATTGGATTTTAATAGATTGATATATGCCTCAACCTCAGGATTGTTTATCTCCTGTTTCTCACAACCTATTAATCCAAATA
>JADFUQ010000327.1 GCA_015222065.1 Bacteroidota bacterium | reverse complement strand
TGAATATTGTAATTTATTTGAATTTTGGTGCTTGTCATTTGGAATTTATCTGCAATTTGGTGCTTGTTTTTTGTGATTTTTTAATATTTATTATTGTGTCATAATTGTTTAATTGGTATTTGCTTTTTTGCCGACTGTGGATTGTGGACTGCCGACTGATTTATTACTACTTTTAAATTACTTTGCGAAGCTATGTTCATACGTGCAATTAATATCTTAACTTTGCTTCAAATTTAATTTACTGGTAATGTTCCGGATTGTTTATGGTATTGTAATTAGGTTTTATGGCCTGGCTATCTGTATAGCTTCTTTGTTTAATAAGAAGGCAAAGCAATGGAAAACAGGCAGAAGAGGCCAATGGGAAAAGATAAATATCAATTTAGCAAAACAGGAAAATATTGTCTGGTTCCATTGCTCATCATTAGGCGAATTTGAACAGGGAAGACCTGTGATTGAAGAATATAAAAACCATAATCCCAATGCATTCATCCTGCTCACTTTCTTTTCTCCATCAGGATATGAGATCAGGAAGAATTATGAAAATGCTGATCTGATCCTTTATCTTCCCTTAGATGTGAAAAGGAATGTGACAAAATTCCTGGATCTTATTAAACCCCGGTTTGCCGTTTTTGTAAAGTACGAATTCTGGTACAATTACCTTCATCAATTGTGGTTAAGAAATATTCCTCTGTTTCTTATATCTGCTAATTTCAGGGAAGATCAGTGGTTTTTTAAAAGCTATGGGAGATCATTCAGGAAAATGCTCGGATATTTTTCACATATTTTTGTACAGAATGAACAGTCATTAAAAATTCTCACACGGTATGGTGTTGAAAATGTAACTATTGCAGGAGATACTCGTGTTGATCGTGTGTATCATATATCAAAAGAGGTTAAAGAAAACAGGATTGCAGAGAAATTCAAGAGGAAAAAAATGCTGATAGTTGCCGGAAGTACCTGGAAACAGGATGAAGAAATCCTTATTAAATATATTAATGAATCGGGGGATAATATAAAATGGATCATTGCCCCGCATGAAATAAAAAAGGAGAATATTTCAAGAATACAAAAAGACATTATTAAACCATCGATAATATATTCAACTCTTAAAGAAAAACGGGATTCAAATGCTGAAGTTTTGATAATTGATAATATTGGAATGTTATCATCACTTTATCGATATGGAAATATAGCATATGTCGGAGGAGGATTCGGGAAAGGCATCCATAATATTCTTGAACCTGCAACTTTTGGAATACCTGTTATTTTCGGACCGAATTATAAAAAATTCCGTGAAGCATGTGAATTAAAAAAACAAGGAGGAGCAATACCGGTTAATAATTTTTCTGATTTGGAAAAGGCTTTTAATGAGTTGATATATAAGGATGAAGTACGTCAAAAAGCAGGTAATATTTCTAAGCAATATATTAAAAAAAATCTGGGTTCTGTACAGTTAATTGTTGACAAATTGTTAACTAATTGATTTGGTTTGAATATGCCTTTATATCTATTTTTATAACCCTTTTTCAAGGGTGGATTATATGTTCTTGTCTTACTTATTAATTTTATATTATAATCTGAAATAGCTTGATGAAGCAGAGAAAATAATAACAAAATCAATAAAGATTCCTTAAAGATATCTTCATTTTTTCTTAACAATTAATTTGATTATAAGTGATAATCTTGACAAAAATTACTTTTAACCTTAATTTAATCTATAAATCGTATGAAATCATTTATTAAAACTGTTGTTTTTATCCTGTCACTGGGGCTGTTATCAACGGCTGCATTTGCACAGGGAACTACCACTTCAGGCATGAATGGTAGAGTTGTAAAC
>JADFUQ010000326.1 GCA_015222065.1 Bacteroidota bacterium | reverse complement strand
CAGGTTAAAATTCAGGGCAAGGAATGGCATGAATCTTCTTCTTATACTTACGGGTCAATTTAAAATTATATACAAAAGATATTTCATGTGCACCACCGGTAGATGTTATCAGGTTAGATACAGTAAAATCAAATGAGTAGCCAATATGCATATATTTTGTTTTATACCCTGCAAGTAGAATTATTGCATCTCCAAACTGGTCTTTCAGAAGAGGGATACCCCGATACCAAACTCCCATTATCAGAGGATTTTTGTACCAGTAAAGGCCCAGATCCAGTTGTGAAAAGTATTCTTGTTTTTTAAAAAGGAAGGCAATTGATAAAGATTCATCAATTGGTTTTGTCAACCTGCCTTTCCGTATTACCTGTACCCCTCCAAAAACCGATATTTTTATCGGTACCTTGCTCTTTTCATCGTACAGTGATTGTTCAGGCCTCAGAAGATGATCAACGGTTGTTCCGAACCATATTTTATCTGAATACAAAATAGCAGAGGTTGAAAAATCAATATCTCCGGCATTATCAAACGGAGGTACTTCCAGTACACTACTTCCCGCATTTCCACTTGCAGATATCTGGTCACTAAATATCAACCTGTTAAAGTCAAGCCCGCGCTGTGTATATATAAAATTAACTCCCGGCCGGACATGCCATTCGCGATTAATCTGAATATCATATGAATATAATATACCAATGTTAGTATTGCTTAATCGTCCGGAACCTGCACGGTCGTGTGTAACCAAAAACCCAATACCTGAGTTAAAGTTTGCGAAAAATTTATCAAATGAAAAACTATAGGTAAGAAATACGCCCGGTAAAGAAGGCCATTGATTTCGATGATTCAATGTAATTCTGTTATGTTCAGTTGCTCCGGCAAAAGAAGGAGCAAGATATAGCTTATTGGCATAAAACTGTGAAAATTGAGGATCCTGTGAAAAGCCAACATTAACCAGAAGAGAAACAGAAAACAATATGAGAATACACTTTTTCACAAACACAGATTAAATTTCATGACCAAATTCAAAAAAAAGGACCTGAAATAATAGCACTAATATATTACTATTATTCATCACCCTTAACCTGTCATACGAAATATTTTGCATTTAAGTTGGGTAAAATAAGAACAATTAACAGATTAAGAAATCTAATCTGGATATAAATCATTTATCTGTTGACGAATATACAATTTTTGTTGATAAAAAAACAGCAAATTGCTCTCTGGTTCATATTTGGTTTATTACCGGTATTAATACAGCAGGGTAATATCACCTGCTTTGACAAAAGATTTGCCATTAGCATACCTGCCTGATGCTTTCCAAATATACACATTTTGTTCTGCAAGTTTCCCTTTATAATAGCCATCCCACCCCATATTGATATTTTTGGTTTCAAAAATAAGCTGTCCACGTTTATTAAATATCCTTAACTGATACTCAATAATGCCTTTATGTTCAGGATGGAAAACATTATTATTTGGAACACCGGGCACATAATAACCGCTGCACGGACCATTCAGGTTTGGAGTAAACGCATTGGGAAATTCGATCATATATGCTGAATTGGTAAAGGCATTATGGATAACCAGTGAATCGACACAACCCATATCTGACCATACCTTCAACTTAACATCATAATTATCAAATCGTTTGTAAAAATGGGTGGGTTCCATTTCGTCCGAACGCTTTAAATCACCGAAATCCCATTCATACTTCACGGCATTTTTTGAATAGTTATGGAAATTTGCGGGATCATTTGGCAATACAAGATTTTCAGGATAAATTTCAAACTGTGCTTCCGGTTTCGGAAAAACGCTGACAGTTTCGAAACAATTTGCTATCTCCCCCCTGGAATCAATTACCTCAAGTGTAACTTTATATTCCCCGGGTTCATTATATATATATCCGGGATCTTTTTCGATTGATGAACAACCATCACCGAAATGCCACAAATATTTTATTGCATTTTCCGAATGGTTTGTAAACTCTACCGGAAGGGAAACACATCCTGAACTTCGAGACATAGAAAATTCTGCAATTAATGCAGTAACTTGTATATCGGAACGGTTCTCCCCTATAGTTTCACCTGTCTTACGGTTCTTAATTAATGAACTCTCATCAGAGTGAACTGTTTTCTGGGTTGTATTTATCTCAATATCGGTATCTTCAATCTTTTTTTTACTTTTTTTATCCTCTGTTATATGAATTTCGTCACCACTAACTACTTCAGATTGTGATTTTGCTTTTTTATCACCTTCCATGATTATTTTACCCCGGCTATTTTGCTGTTTTACTTCCTGTGAACCGGTCGTAATTTTACTTTCAGAACTACTCTTTTGAATAAATTTTTCTTTTGTAACCGTCCCCTGCTTTTTAATCTTCCTGCCTGAAAAATCAGACATTATAATTACACTCGCAACCCCAAGAGCAATTATTCCAATTGCATAATAAATATTAAAACGATAAAGATTAAACCTTATAAAATTCTGCCATGCAAGTTTCGAAGATATTTTTCTCCATACACCGGATGAAGGTTCAATACGAAAATTCTTAAAGCTTTCGTGAAACAATTGTTCAATATCTTTTCCCTTATTTTTCACTTCTTCCCCTTGATATTATGAGCCTTACTCAAATTTTCCAGTTTTTTTCTGATCAGTTTTCTTGATCTTGAATATTGTGACTTGGATGTATTCACATCAATCTCCAGCAATTCAGCTATTTCCTTATGCTTAAACCCTTCTACAGCATACAGATTAAAAATCATCCTGTATCCCTGGGGTAGTGAACCTATTACATTGAGAAGTTCATCGTGCGTAAAATCCAGGTCGTTGAACATAAACCCCTCCATATCTGTTTCATTAACCTCCTCAATATCATAATGAAAATGATGTTTCCGGTTTTTATGATAATGTGTAATAGCTGTGTTAATAATTATTCTTGTCATCCAGGCCATTAAAGGACCTGTTCCCTTATATTCCCTTATCTTTAAATAAATCTTCAGAAACCCCTCCTGCAAAATATCTTCAGCTTCTGAAGTTTCAGCAACATACCGCCTGCAAATACCCAGCAACAATCCCGAATACCGGTCAAACAATTGTTTCTGGGCACAACGGTCATGTTTTGCACATTGTTTTACAAGCTGTTTCTCGCTAAGCATTATAATATATTCATTATGACACGTTGACTAAGAAAAGGGTTGCAATTATTTTTGAAGGTAATCAAAAAAAGTTTCATATACGAATGATAAAGATCATAGGTTTGATATTTTTAAGATAATATTTTTACTACGTCATTATTATTATCAGCAATATTACCCGGTTGTCAAATATCTGAAAATTGATATTTACCGGGTTAATAAAACTAAAAGAAAAAAAATATGTTTAACAAATTAATTGCCAATCTTTTACCCTATTTCCCCAAGAAATTTGTATGGCTTTTTTCAAAATCCTATATCGCTGGTGAAAACACAGAAGATGCATTGAGGGTATCAAAAGAACTTAACAAACAAGGGATGATGGTTACCCTTGATGTTCTAGGTGAATTTATCCATAATCTCGATGAGGCAGAAGATAATAAAAATCAATACCTGGAATTAATAGATATATCTGAGAAGAATAAGATTGATGGGAATTATTCCATCAAACCTACCATGTTCGGGCTGCTAATTGATAAGGAAGTTTGTTATGAAAAAATCAGGGAAATTGTTATTAAAGCTGCCGAATACAACAATTTTATCCGCGTTGATATGGAAGATTCGCAATGTGTTGATATGGAAATAGAATTGTTCAGAAGACTTCAGAATGAATTTCCTGATAATGTTGGCCTCGTGTTCCAGGCATATATGAAACGTACCCTGGATGACCTGAATAAGCTTATGGAAATTCACACTAAAAAATCACCTTTGAGCTACAGACTATGCAAAGGGATTTACATTGAATCACCAGAAATAGCTTACAAAAAAAATGAAGTTATAAACGATCACTTTCTTGAAGATCTCGAATTTATGTTCAGGAATAATATCTATCCCGGAATTGCCACTCATGATAAACCTCTGATAGAGGGTGTCTGTAAACTTATTGAAAAATATAATGTTCCGAAAGAAAAGTATGAATTCCAAATGTTATACGGTGTAACACCGGCACTTAGAAAGTCAATTGTTGATAAAGGGCACAGGATGAGAGTTTATGTTCCTTTTGGTAAAGACTGGTTCGGTTATTCAACCCGCCGGCTAAAAGAAAATCCCAAAATGGCAAACCATATTATTAAGGCAATTTTTTATAAAGGATAGTAGAAGAAGTGTTTAAAGTTTAAAGTGAACTAAAGTTTGAAGTGACTAAAGTTTAGAAGAAAAGAGTAAGAAGTTTAAAGTAAATAAAGAAGTATCTAAAATGGCTAATCTCATTATACTTTGCATCTTTAAGTCGGCAATCTTCAGTCCCGTAAAAACAGACTTGAATATGATCAGGTTCTTTTTTGTTTCCATAAGATCATGAATATTTTTTAACCGTTACTGGGTTTGGTTGATCTTTCAATCGTGGGTCACCTTGAATCTGTCAATTATACTGGGGGCAATTGCTCTGGGTGGGATGATATTTGATATACCTCTAGAAACTAATCCCCGGGATTCTCAATTTTCTCTGTATGCCGGATAACTCTTTCTTCTGTATGTTTAGCCAGTCTGAACCCAAGAAAATAGTATGAAATATCGTAAAGCTCAACATGCCAGTCCTCTTTCATGGCATAGGTCTTACCCTTAAAATCTTCTATAATACCAAGAAAAGGTTTTTTCCTGTTTTCTGCTTTCATTAATTATTGCTAAAGAATGTTAATAACAAAAATATTGTTTTATTGTTTATATACTATCTTTTAAATAATTTATTTGGCATACTTCTCTGTCAGATTGATTAATCCCTTAAGTTGTTTGATAAAAATTAAAACTTAATTTTGTTTATACAATTAAAAAGCCCGGCATAATACATAAAAAGGACCATGATAGATAAAACTATTACCATTGAAGATCTGGTGGAAATCATACCTGGTTCAGTGAAATACCTTATGGAGCAAGGCATTAAATGCATCGCCTGTGGGGAACCAATATGGGGAACACTAGAAGAGGCTGCAAAAGAAAAAGGATTTAACGACAAAGATATCAGTAAATTTGTCAGTGATCTGAATAATCTTAATAATGGTGAAACAAAAGATGAAACAAAAAGAACGATTGATATAAAAAAAATGAATGCCGGTTAGTTATATTCATGTGAGTCAAGATAATTCTGCACATAATTTCCTATACCATTTTCAAGCGAAATAAACGGTTTTTTATACCCTATAGATCTTAGTTTTGTAATATCAGCCTGAGTAAAATACTGGTACTTATCACGAATATCTTCAGGTGTATCGATATATTCAATATTAGCATTCAACCCCATAGATACAAAAATACCTTTAGCAAGATCGTTAAAAGTCCTGGCAGTGCCTGTTCCCAGATTATAAATACCCGGATTTTTCCTGTGGTGCATAAGAAAGATCAATACATCAATAACATCTTTGACATAAATAAAATCCCGTGCCTGTTCACCATCTTTGAAACCCGGATTATGTGAACGAAAAAGTTTTATTTTTCCGGTTTCCTTTATCTGGTAATAAGCATGATATACAACTGAAGCCATTCTGCTTTTATGATATTCATTTGGTCCATAGACATTAAAAAATTTAAGTCCGGCCCAATAATAGGGTTTCCTTTCCTGTTTTATTGCCCATTTGTCAAATTCGTTTTTCGATTTTCCATATGGATTAAGGGGTTTTAGTTTATTCACAATCATATGATTATCTTCATAACCAAACTCACCAAGACCATATGTTGCAGCAGAAGAGGCATATATCAGGGGAATGCCAAATTCAACACACAACATCCAAGCCTTTTTTGAGTACCCCAGATTTAAATTCTCAAACACCGATTCATTAAACTCGGTTGTATCTGTTCTGGCACCTATATGAAAAATAAATTGGATAAACCGGTGATTTTCCCTGAACCAGTTAAAAAAATTTTCCCGGTCAACCTTATCTGTATAAATTTTCCCGTCAAAATTTTTATTCTTTTCAGGCTTTGAAAAATCATCAACCAGAATAATATCTTTAAATCCTTTTTCATTGAGGCCGGTAACCAGATTACTGGCAATAAAACCTGCTGCTCCGGTAACTACAATCATATCAAATATTAATTTACTTGTGAAACATTTATTCTTGAAACGTAAATAAACAAGTGACTAAATGAAGAAGTGTCTTCTAAAGTGCTAAAGTTTAAACTTATTCTCAACTTTAGTTCACTTTTAACTTCTTACTCTTTTCTTCACAACTTTAGTTCACTTTTAACTTCTTCTCTTCATTTACCCTGAAACATATTCCTGTTTACTTCAGGTATCAAACCAGACTGTTCAGCCCTTTTATACAGCTCCTTTATAGCATCCTTCCCTTTTTCCCCGAGATAAAAAGTGAATTCATTTACATATAGATCAATATGTTTACGAATCACTTCATCTTTCACTGATTGGGCATGCATCTTAACATAATCCATTGAGGCCCGGGGATTTTCCTCCGCGTAACTTATACTTGTCTTAAGAATATGATTCACTTTCTTTTTTATATCCTCAGGCAAATCCCGTCTGATCATAATTCCCCCAAGCGGAATTGGCAAGTGGGTTTTCTCTTCCCAATACTCTCCCAGGTCAATTACTTTTTTAAGTCCTTTACGGGAATATGTAAACCGCGACTCATGGATAATAAGGCCGGCATCAGTTTCCCCGCTCAATACAGCATCTTCAATATCCGAGAAAAGATACTCCCTTTTCTTTTTTACATCAGGAAAAGCAATGCCAAGAAGCAGGTTAGCCGTTGTATATTTACCTGGAACAGCTATTACCAAATCACTTACCTCATCGGGATAAATTTTTTTCTTACTGATAAGCAAAGGGCCATTTTTATATCCCAGGGCACTCCCGGTATTCAGAATTTTATAATAATCAGAAACATGTGCATAAGCATGAAAGCTTAACTTGGTAACATCCGGAATTAATTCAAAAGCCATTGTATTTAGTTCCTCAACATCAGCTAAAACAACCTCAAAAGAGATTCCCTCAAGATTGATCCTCTTATTTACAATAGCATCAAAAATGTATGTGTCATTCGGGCAGGTTGAAAAACCAAGTTTCAGTTTCATATATATGTATCGGCGTTTTAAAAATACTCACTAACAAATTTTTGTTAAAATTTCAAGAAGTGCTTCGTTAGATGAATTCACCGCTAGTTTAACATCCCATAATTTTTTATTCCTTTCCTCAACAAAATTTGATATCCCTCTCAATTCCAGAAAAGGAATGTCTTCCATTATACAAATATAGAAAAATGCAGCACCCTCCATTGATTCAATATCCGGTTTAAATTTATTACGATACAAAGAAATTGTTTCGTTACTCCCACTTACACAGTTAACTGTGATTCCCGATACACATGGAATATCTTTTATTATTCCCGAATCGAAACTAACAGGATTTACAAGCTTCTCTCCTGAGTAAGGCAGTTTGTCAGGTGAAGCAATTCCTTTCTCAAATAAAGTAAAAAACTTATTCTTATCTTCCACTCCAAGATCAGCAAACTGTTCGTTTAGTACATGAACTACAGATCCAATATGAAACTTTTTATTATAGCTCCCTGCTATACCTACCTGAATAATAAAATCATAAACTTCAGTATTAACAAATTTCATTAGCATGTAAGCAGTTGAAATACTTCCAATACCCGTTATCAGCACATCAACACTATGATTTTCATACTTGTATCTCCTGAAATCAGGTTCAGGTTGGTTTTTCAATTTAAGCTTACCTATCAAAAGTTTAACCTCTTGATAAGTGGCAGAAAGTATCAGAATTTTCATTGTTCTTTTGAAATAAATCAAATAATAGATATCTTGTTTCCCTCAAAAATTATAAAACTAATTAATGTCAGTCCATAAAAATCAAACAAATTTTGAATTAAAGAACTAAAAAAAAAACAAATAACAAAAAGCAAATAACAAATAACAAATAACAAATAATATCCAATGTTTGAAAAAACAAAATCCAAACAGCATATATACAAGAATTTGTTTGGTTTTTG
>JADFUQ010000038.1 GCA_015222065.1 Bacteroidota bacterium | reverse complement strand
AGAAAATCTTTTGTATCATCAGTTATTCCAAAGTTTCTGTATGCATGCTGACTTAAATTTCCAAGACCAACAATAACCAGGTTAAATGAGTCAAGCTGTTGGAGGATTTTTTCCTGCTGTTTGTCGTTCGTTTTTTCTGTCCGGTTGAAATTTGTGATTCTTGTATATTTATTGCAGGTTTCCTGAAATTCAGTTAAATGTTCACTCCCGATAAAAAGTGTTGCAATTTTTGTTGTATCAAGTCTTTTTACGGGGATAATCCGGTCTTTATTTATTAGCAATGTGATTGAATTTTCAATCAGCTTATAATTCAGTACTTGGGCTGACAGCGAGTTCAGGTTTTTCCCGATATTCTCCATTCTGATAGGTACATATTTATTAAGTCCTGCCAATGCCTTGTATTCGAGCATCTTTCTACATTTATTATCAATGTCCTCCCTGGTTATCAAATTATTAGCGATGGCTTTTTTTATTTCCTCAATAGTGACCGGGACATCTTCGGAAAATAGTAACAGGTCATAACCTGCAAGAAAGCCGGGGAAATATTTTGTAGTAGCCAGGATTCCTGATTCCTGCATGCCATTCATATACATAGCTGTTTTATCGGGGCTACTATTAGTATCAGCAACCTGTATCAGGTTCATATGTATCCCCATTCTTTTGTTTTGTTTTGCAATCTCAATCCCCAATTGATAGACCAGTGAATCATCCTGAATAGCTCCCAGGCTCATCTGATAAGGGAATTCTATTACATTGTCGAGTCGTAAACCGGGTCCGTTTTCAGCACCGGTTGCAATAAGCAGGGGCAGGGAAGATTGCGACTGGTAAAAATTTGTTAGTTCAGCCTGTTTTTCAGGGTTTCCGGGGAAGAATAACAAACCTCCGATCTTGTATTTTCTTATCAGATCGGTTATTTCTACTTCATGTCTAATGCCTTTGTCAGAGTATGCATAAACCATTATTGACTGGGCAATTCTTTCATCAAATGACAAAGTATGAAGGATTGAATCAGACCAGGATTCAATTGTATCGGAAAACGTGGGTATAGGTAAAAGATGTTTTTGTGGAAATAACGGGTTTGTTGAAAATATCAGAAAGAGTAAGATACAGGGGAGGTGCCTTTTCATAAAGATATTATTTTGGTCATATTTTGAATATCGAACACCGATTAACGATTTTTGATTTAAGAAGGTTACTTCTATATGTCTTTATTGTATGCTAGTATAGCTTTCCTGACGGAGCCATGTTTTAGAAGAAGCTTTTTTGCTTTTCTTCTGTTGATATCCAACTCTTCCATGATCATTTTGGTACCACGATCAATTAGTTTTTTGTTTGTTAACTGCATATCCACCATTTTATTCCCCCTGATATGTCCCATTTTTATCATGGTAGTGGTTGTGATCATATTTAATATCAATTTTTGAGCTGTACCGGATTTCATGCGGGTACTTCCGGTAACAAATTCCGCTCCCACAATTGCTACAATTGGTATTTCAGCCTCTTTTTCCAATATTGAACCCGGATTACATGTAATACAGGCGGTAAGTAACCCGTTTTTTCGTGCTTCTTTTACTCCGCCAATTACATATGGTGTCCGTCCGGAAGCAGCTATCCCTACAACAGTGTCTTTATCGTTAATCCCATATTTTTGAAGATCTTTCCATGCCTGATCATAATCATCTTCTGCTGATTCAACCGCTTTCCTGATTGCAGTATCCCCACCGGCGATCAATCCAATTACTACATCATATGGTACTCCAAACGTTGGTGGTATTTCCGAAGCATCAAGAATACCAAGCCGTCCGCTTGTTCCGGCTCCAATATAGAACAGCCGTCCTCCTTCTCTGAACCGGTCAACAATCTTTTTTACAAGGATTTCGATTTTTGGAATTACTTTATTAACAGCAGTGATCACAATCTGATCTTCTTGATTTATGCCAACCAGCAACTCATTGATAGTCATTTCTTCAAGGTTGTGGTCAGATGATGATTCTGTAATATTCATAGTGAAAATATCTTCTAATTCAACAAAAAGATGAATAACAAAAGTAGGAAAAAGAATTAAGAATGGAATAATGGAATAATGGAAGAATGGAAGAAGAAGAGTGGAATGATGGAATGGTGGAATATTGGAATAGTGGAACAAATATTTAGTGGGATTTAGTGTTTTAGCCCCTTTGTGGCAAAAAAAAAATGCCACTAAAACACTAAGACACAAAATAGCACAAAAAGAAAATGGAATAGTGGAACGTTTGAGCAAACTTGTTTGCGAAAACCTCATGAGCAGGTTGTGGGAAGGATTGTGGGAGCGAATAATAACTGAAATGACTAGTCTCATTATACTTTGCATTTTTTTAGTAAATTGCCGACTGAGGACTGCCGGCTGCCGACTGTGGACTACCGACTAATTAGTTACAATTATTGTTATAAGTTAGTTAATATGTTTCTTTTTTTCCTTAATTCTTGCAATCTTTGATTACAAAATAAATAGTTGAGATTGTGGTAAGCAAACAAAAAGAAAAGAAGCTGGTTAACCTGTTTGAGAAGTGGTCGGGTGAAACTGCTCAGCGCATTATAGCATTGCCCAGGTCAGGCTCTGACAGGGAATATTACAGAATTGTTGGTATCGAAAAAAAAGCTATTGCGGCTTATAATCCGGATAAAAAAGAAAATCAGGCGTTTGTTAGTTTTGCCAGACATTTTGGTTCCGAAAACCTCCCGGTTCCTGAAATATATGCAGTAAGAGAAGAGGAAAACATCTACCTTCTTCAGGATCTTGGAAATACCACACTTTACTCATTTCTTCTGGAACGGCGGATAGATGGTGATTTTCCTGAAGATCTTATGGATATTTACAAAAAAGTACTCTCCATGCTTGTAAAATTTCAGGTAAAAGGTGGAAAAGGGCTGGATTTTACAAAATGTTACCCCAGGGATAGTTTTGACTTACAATCCATGAAATGGGATATGCATTATTTTAAATATTATTTTCTAAAACTGGCTCAAATACCTTTTAATGAACAATTGCTTGAAGACGACTTTGAAACATTCGCGCATTTTCTTCTGGAAGCAGATCGTGACTATTTTCTTTACCGGGATTTTCAATCACGAAATGTGATGCTTATTGATAACGAACCCTTTTTTATTGATTACCAGGGTGGCAGGAAAGGAGCCTTGCAATATGATCTGGCATCTTTATTATATGATGCTAAAGCTGATATCCCGGCAGATACGAGAAAACAATTATTATTGCACTATATAGAGGAGCTTCAGAAAGAAATTGAGGTTGATGCCGATAAATTCACCTCTTATTATTGGGGTTACGTCTATATTCGGATTATGCAGGCTTTGGGAGCATATGGTTTCCGGGGATTTTACGAGCGAAAAGAACACTTTCTTCAAAGCATTCCATTTGCGATAAATAATCTTGAATATTTATTAAATAATGTTGAACTACCGGTTAAGTTGCCTGCTCTTACAGATGCTTTCCATAGATTGACCAAAGCGGGAAAACTCAGGAAAATTGCTGATACCGGTACGCAGCTAACTGTGAGAGTAAACAGTTTTTCATTCAAAAGAGGTATTCCAGTTGATGAATCAGGACATGGCGGAGGCTTCATATTTGATTGCAGGGCAATTGAGAATCCGGGACGATATAAGGAATTTCATAAACTTACAGGAAAAGATAAGAAGGTGAAGGAGTTCCTTGATGCTGAAAAGAGTATGAACAGGTTTCTGGAGGATTCCTTTAGATTGGTTGACCAGTCGGTTGAAAATTACCTGGAGAGGGGATTTACGCATCTTATGATCAGTTTTGGATGCACAGGGGGGCGGCATCGTTCAGTCTATGCAGCTGAGAAATTAATGCAGTATTTAAAAAAGAAATACAACGT
>JADFUQ010000325.1 GCA_015222065.1 Bacteroidota bacterium | reverse complement strand
TCACTGTTCAGTAAAGTAGGCCAATGAGTTGATTTGCTGATTTCTATATCGTCTTTCATAATAATCTCTCCAGGGTAACATTCCCATTGGATCAAATCAACAAGGTGAGTAGTTACATCAACAAGTCCATCCCCTTGCTGGCTGGTATCAAAAAACCATGCTGGCCGTTTTAAAGGACTACCTGCAACATATTTAAAAAAGTGGTGAACACTCTCCTTTGTAATTGCCGGATTTTCAGAAGATCCATGTTTCACCTGTCCAAATATTTCAGGTATTCCTGAGAGTTTCCGCTGCAAAATTGAAGTAATCTCATGGCGCTCAGTCATTATATCATACAACAAAACTCCTTTTTCTTCAGCTACTTCAAATGCTTGCTCCAGTTTTTGAAAGTCTTCAGGATAAATAATCATAGGTTTATCTGCCAAAATATTAAATCCCGCTTTTACTGACCTGAGAATATAATCCGCCTTAATCTTATTATTACCTGAAATCACAACCAGATTTCCGGGCTTTTGTACAAGCATTTTATCAAAATAATCCTTTCCTGTATAAACTATTTCATTCCATCGGGTTGGTTCATTATCCCTGTTATTAAAGTTCTCTATTCTATTCAGGTAATCCTGAATATCAGGACCTTCAGGACCAAAAACATATACAGTTGAATCAATTTGGGGATACATTACCTTTTGAACGAGGCTGGCATGGAAATGACCCGGATCAAGGGTTAATAAAACCACCTCTCCATTATCTCCCTTAAATTGATTTTCTACACTGTTTTTCATTTCATTTCTTTCTTTTGATTCTCTTTTACAGGAAATGGCAAGCAAGAATACTGCCACCAGATAAATCATAAATACGTTTCTCATTTTAACTACATCCTTTCTATTATTATTTATTAATAAATTAAATTCCATAAGGGTAACGCTGAGGACGGGACAACATTGAATTCGCTTCATCGTTATCTATAAAACGCTCTTTTTTAGGATCAAAAAACAGTTTCCCTGGCAATTTCATTGCAATATGGCTTATAAGACATGCACTACATGAGCGGTGAGCCACCTCAGCAGGAGCAATTGGCTGTTTCCTGTTCTTTATACAATCAATCCAGTTTCCATGATGATCCTCACTCTTATACAGATGTACCTCATCAGAACCGGGTATTGAAGTTAGTATTCCCGGATCGCCGGCATCAAGAGCTTTTTTATTCTGTTCATGTGAAACAGGATCGCTTGAGGTTACAGCATAATTCCCTCTTGTCACAAAGATCCATCCATCACTACCTTCAAAACGCACTCCATTCGGATTATTGCCGGTAACATACATTTTAACTCCATTTGCGTACTTAGCCTGCACCTTAAATTCTCCATGCACATTCCATAAACCTTTCTCCGGGAACGTGGCTTCAGCCTCAATCTCAACAGGACCACTATACTCAGTTCCCATCCCCCAGTGGGCAATATCAAGATGATGTGCACCCCATCCTGTTATCATACCGGCACCAAATTGCTCGCATCGCAACCAACCGGGACGGGAGTAATCGAGTTGTGGATGCACACGCTTCTCAGTATAATATACAACAGGTGTAGAACCAAGCCACATATCATAATTCAGGTTCTCCGGGACAGCCATTTTGGGTTCTTCTTCCCCTGCAGGATCACCCGGCAAACCAATTTTTATAGTTTTTATTTCTCCAATCCTTCCATTCCTAACCAGTTCACAAGCCAGGCGGAATTGTGGCATTGACCGTTGCTGGCTACCAATCTGAAATATACTTCCTGTCCGGTGAACAATATCACTCATCAGTCGTCCTTCAGCTACTGTCAGGGAGGCAGGTTTTTGTAAGTATATATCTTTACCTGCCAAAGCAGCCTCAATAGCCGGTTGTGCATGCCAGTGGTCAGGAGTAGAAATAATAACAGCATCAATACCAGGGTCCTTTACCAACTCCCTGAAATCTTCATACATATTGACATCAATATATTTCCGTCCTTTCCTTTCCGCATACCAGTTCTCAATAAGTTGTTTCCCTTCAACCAGGCGTATCCTGTCAACATCACAAACTGCTACAAATCTTGTGTCATCAAATTTAATCGTCTCAGGAATATCATGCGATCGTGCAATTCGTCCACAACCTATCTGTGCAATATTTATCTTATTACTTGGTGCATTTTTCCCGAAAACATTGGATGGGACAATAGTTGGCAGAACAAAAGCACCAGCCATTCCTGCTAAAGAGGTTTTAACAAATTCTCGTCGCGTATGTTTATTTGTTTTCTTTTTCATTTTTTTATTTATTCTTATCAATCTGATCAAAAGTCAGAGAATTGGTATGTATCCCGGAATAATTCAGTTCATTGATCCCTTCGAGAACCCAGGTAATCCCCCCCAGAATATGTTTCATGTACACCTGATCGGAATAATGTTCAGGCTTGTGCCCAAGTGCTGAATAGAATTGTCTTCCGCCATCATATTCATGATACCAGGCAAGCGGAAATAATTCTCCAAATATCTTGCCGGGGTACTTATCTTTCTCCGGGTCTTCAATAGTTGTAAGGTCTGCTGCAAGCAGCACATGAATATCCGGGTTAAGGTTATCCAGGTAATAACATTCATCTTCCCACTTCCATATATCATCCAGGAATCTTGTAGCAGGATTATTTTTATTAATAACACGAATATCAAACTCCTGAAGCGGAGGGTGCCGGTAAAATTTCCCTCCCAGCATAGCCCAAAACCAGGGCCAGTTTCTCTCAGACCCGCACGCAGAATGAATTCCCACAAAACCACCACCCGCTTCAATATAATGAACCAGTGCAAGTCTTTGTTCATCTGTATCGAAAACCTGGTTATTAGTATTCGAAAAGATCAGACATTGATAGTCAGAAAGTTTTTCCCTTGTAAAATCAGCAGGATTTTCAGAAACATCAACAAGGAAACCATTCTCCCTGCCAAGTTTTTGTATTGCTTTTATACTGGCCGGTATATTATCGTGAATATACCCTTCGCCATTTTTTGTATAAACCAAAACCTTTGGTTCTTCAGGGTTCAACTGACCGGAACATGCCTGCATCAGGGCAAAAACTATTAATAATAAAAAAATGATCCTGTGCTTCATAGTAAATTGAATTTATATTAATCAGCAATTTTATTGTATGATATTTCCACATTTGGAGGGTAAGCAAAACCGGTCCACAAATCCTCAGCCAGTTGAGTTGTAATTTCACCATCATAAACCAACAACCTGTATTTTAATACATATTTCTTACCGGGGATCAATATCCAATCCTTATCTCTTATGGGGCAAAATTCAAAAAACATATCACCTCTGCCATTATTGGCATCCTCAGGCCATACACGCATAGGTTCAGGATGATTTTTGTTTTCCGGATGGCTTATAAACAAAATCCCTGATCTGTCACCATCGGGCATTTGTCCGCTAACATTACACCATGAAGCTTTTGTTGCATCCGCAGTTTTCCGACTCTCTCCAGTTGAAGTTTCCACACGGCAATTTTCTTTATTCCAGTATTGAGTTGCACGAAAACCGATACCTCCCCCATAACGATATTGTTCCAGAAATACAGTATCATTTCCTGCACAACTCAGGCTATCAGTAATATCTATCAGGAAAACCTCATTATTACCAACATTTGTATTCCAAACCCTGACATCCCATATCTCATTTATTGCTGTGATCTCCTTCCCTGATGTCAGGTCCACATGCTCCTGTCTTACCCGGAAACCTCCAAATATAGCTCCGCCAAATTGTGCATTTGTTCCGGCATACCTCACAGTGCCTTGTCCCTTCCCCAGATTCCAGAAATCAACCTCCCTGTTTTGAAATTTCACTTTTGTCCATGGATTCCATATTCCATAATGATGCAAATGATCCGGTGGCTGTATCCGGGTAAGAATATTACCATTGGGAGAATATAAAGGATGAATAAAACCACTTCGCGAATAAAAATCATCAGCCCCTTCAGGAGCCGGATAGATAGTATAATGATAATTTAATACTTCCTTACGTAATTTAAAGATACGAAAAACACTACTGTCCTGAACAACTTCAAACCTTCCACCCTTTACTAATTCCTTTTCACAAAAAATCTCATAATTTCTGGTAGTTCCCGCCTGAGTATATCCATCCATTATCCACCATATCTTACGGGTGATTCCCTGTTCTACCTGACACATAACCGGGATACGCTTGTTCCCCGACACTTCAACAAGCAACAGATTATCTATATCAGATATGTTCATCAGTTCTTCAACTATTACTCCAACAGGTGTATCGTAATAATCATGATTACCTGCGTTAATTGTAAGGATAGCGATAGGATTTTGTTGTGCATTCATTGTCAATGTAGAAGCACATATTACAATAATTGAAAAAAAACTGAAGATTTTATGCATTATTAAGCTTTTTTATTGTTTCCGTAAAAGCCATAATATTCTCAGTTGAAACATCAGGGGGCATTCCACCGCCACACGACCAAATTATTCTTTCCTTTCGATTCACTGTTTTCCAGGCTTTTTCAACTGCTTTTTTCACATCATTCACTGACCCGGTTGCCAGCACATCGCGGGGTGGTATATTCCCAACCAATACTATTTCCTCACCCACTCTCTCTTGCATATCCTGAAGGGAATGTTTAAAACTAAAATTGAACATATTCACACCTGCTTCTTTCAGATAGGGTGCACACACGAGACCATGTGCATCATTATGAAAGAATTTAATTCTTGCATCGAAAACATTAAATATACTTTTAAAATAAGGAACAAAAAACTCTTTTATATGGTGTTCTCCAAGAAAGCCAACTATATCATCCAGAATAAATATACCATCAATATCAGGAAACATTTCCTTCTGATACTTTAACCAGTCTTCAAGGAAACCGCTAATCAGCTTAAGCAATTCATGAACCTTTTCCGGATGCGTTGAAACCGCCAGCATAAGTTCTGTAGTACCCATAAGGTAAGAAGCAATATTCAAAGGACCACGGGTTATAGCAAATTTGATATAGTGGCCATAGCTATTTATTTTTTTCTCGTTAAGTTTCAGGCGGTTAATAACAAGTGGCAGCATCCCGTCTTTGGAAGGATCAGGTCTCTCCAGAAAACTGATATTCTCAATTGAATTTATGATTTTTTTTACGAAAGGCAATGATGACTTTTCCCATACGATTGGGGCACCAAAGGCAGAAGATTCTGCAATCATTCCAAATTCAGACCAAAAACCGGGTAAAAAGACTATATCCGGAAAAGTTTGGTGAATTTTTAGGTTTGACTTAAGCCAGAGATCATCAGACGAATAATAATCGAGAGAAGAAATTCCATACCATCCGGGAATCCAGGGGCTATCTACAATAAGGCCTGTAACCGGATCATTGTTTCCGACACCATCAACTATATTTAATAACCGGTTCCATTGTTCAGCAGTCATAAAAGGAGGTTCTATCTTGTATTAAAATAATAGCTATTTAAAGTAATGGTATCTATTTAGTGCCTTAAGTTAAAATGCTTAAATGATAAAATGCTTAAATGCCTAAATGAAAAAAGTGTTACGAATTAGTACGCCTTATCTCATAATTTCTTCATTTACTCATTTACTCATTTACTCATTTACTCATTTATTCCATTTTAAGACCAATAACCAGGATATCATCAATCTGGTCCAGTTCCCCAATCCACTCGATAAGAGTTTCATCCAGTATCTTCCCTTGTTCCTCCATAGACTTATTTTGTATATCAAGGATAAGTTTCTTAAATCTCCTGGACATAAATTTCTTCCCATCTGGTCCACCAAATTGATCAACAAATCCATCAGAAAGCATATAAAGTGACAGTCCTGGTTTTAAATCAAGTTCATTATGACTAAAGTTGTCAAGTTTCTTTGCTGAGATACCAATTGGCATTTTATCTGCATTAACTTGTTCAAGAACCCAATCATCATTATTAAGTGAACCTTTTGGAAAGTCCAG
>JADFUQ010000324.1 GCA_015222065.1 Bacteroidota bacterium | reverse complement strand
ATAATGGCAAAGTTGGGGGTATGATTCAGTACATCCCTATTGAGTACTCTTCTGCAGATGGAAAAGATCTGTATTTCATCAATTGTATTTGGGTTCATGGATATAAAAAGGGACGAGGGAACTTTCAGAAAAAAGGGATGGGGAAGGCATTGCTCCAGGCAGCTGAGAATGATGTAAAAGACAGGGGAGCAAAGGGCATAGTGGCCTGGGGAGTTCCTCTGCCATTCTGGATGAAGGCAGCATGGTATAAAAAGCATGGATACACTAAGGCGGATAAACAAGGTTTTCTCGGGCCTGTCCTTTTATGGAAACCATTTGCAGATGATTCAATTCCGCCAAAATGGATCAAACAAAAGAAAAAACCGGAGAAGATCCCTGACAAGGTAACTGTAACAGGATTTATAAACGGATGGTGTACTGCTCAAAATATTGTCTTTGAAAGAGCAAAAAGAGCTGCATCAGAATTTGGAGATAAAGTAATATTTAAAGAGATAAATACATTTGACAGAGAAGTCCTGCTGGAATGGGGAATTTCTGATGCGTTATATATTGATGATAAAGAGGTAAGAACAGGACCGCCTCCATCCTACAAGAAGATAAAGGGAAAAATTGCAAGACAAGTTAAGAAATTTTGGAAAAGTTAGTTCAAAATTATTTTAGAAATTTATTTGTAGAAATATAAAAGTTTAGTACCTTTGCCGGAAATAAAACAGAAATGAAATTTATGCAATTACATCATGTACATCATTTTACTTGCTATCAGGCGAGAAGGTGATGTTGTATGTAAATTGCAAATAATATTACAAATCCCGTCTGAGTAAATCAGATGGGATTTTTCTTTCCATAAGATTTACTCAGGCATAACGAAAACAATAAATGAGTAAATCAGAAGTAAAACTAAAAATTGCAGTCCAAAAAGCAGGAAGATTAAACGAAGACTCTGTTAAACTGCTAAAAGATTGCGGTATTTCAATTGACAATGGTAAAGACCAGTTAAAAGCAATTGCACGTGATTTTCCATTGGAAATTTTATACCTGCGCAATTCAGACATCCCTCAATATCTCGAAGATGGGGTTATTGACATTGCTATAGTAGGAGAAAATCTCTTAATAGAAAAACAAAAAAAAGTTGAAATAATCGAAAAACTGGGTTTCTCGAAATGCCGGGTTTCTTTGGCTGTTCCGAAAGAATTCGAGGGCGTTGGTTTAGATTATTTTCAAGGTAAAAAAATTGCTACTTCCTATCCAAATACTGTAAGAAATTTCTTAAAAGAAAAGAATATACAAGCCGGGTTACATGTTATTTCAGGCTCAGTTGAAATAGCTCCAAACATGGGACTTGCCAATGGAATTTGTGACATTGTAAGCTCTGGTAGTACTTTATTTAAAAATGGTTTGGTAGAAGCCTACACCATCCTTGAATCGGAAGCATGCCTTGCTAAAACACTTCAGTTAGATTCTGAAAAAGAAAAAATACTAAGGAAACTAATTTTTAGAATACAATCGGTTTTACGTGCAAAAAACAATAAATATATCCTGCTAAATGTTCCAAACGATAAAATTGACCAGGTAAGTTCAATATTACCGGTTTTGAAAAGTCCAACAGTTTTACCTCTTGCACAGGAAGGCTGGAGTTCATTACATTCTGTAATAGAAAAAGGCAAGTTCTGGGAAGTAATTGACAAACTAAAAGAAGCAGGTGCTGAAGGAATTTTGGTAATTCCGATTGAGAAAATGGTAATTTGAAATATGAAGAAATGAACAGAGCATGACAAAATTTCATCTATTTTGGCACACAGTGGTATGATTAAATTTTGTCATGTGAGCTGCATATGACCATTAAAAAATAAATTATAGACATATGAAAACTATTATAGAACCGGAAAGAAAAGACTGGACAAGAATTTTAAAACGTCCGGCAAAATCATTCTATGATTTAGAAGGTATTGTAAAAGAGGTTTTTAGCGATATTAAATTAAATGGGGATGAAGCTTTACGCAGATATACAAAAAAATTTGACAAAGTTGATCTATCAAAAATTGCAGTAAGTAAAGCAGAAATAAGCAATGCAGAGAAAAAAATTCCTGAAACTTTAAAAGATGCGATAAATATTGCGAAAAATAACATTGAGAAGTTTCATAAATCGCAAACAATTGAAAAGAAAATAATTGAAACCTCTCAGGGAGTTGAGTGCTGGCAAGAAAGCCGTGGAATAGAAAAAGTGGGTATTTATATTCCCGGAGGAACAGCTCCCTTGTTTTCTACTGTTTTGATGTTAGCTATTCCTGCTGTAATTGCAGGTTGTAAAGAGATAGTCCTATGCAACCCTCCTGATATAAACGGGGAAATAAATCCGGCTATTCTATACACAGCAAGCTTAATAAAAATTACAAAATTATTTAAAGTTGGCGGAATACAAGCCATAGGAGCATTAACTTTTGGAACTGAAAGTGTACCGAAAGTATATAAAATCTTTGGCCCTGGTAATCAATATGTAACAATAGCAAAACAGTTTGCTTTAAACAAAGGGATTTCTATTGACATGCCTGCCGGTCCTTCGGAGTTACTGATTATTACCGATAAATCTGCTAATCCTGTATTTGTTGCATCCGATTTGCTTTCTCAGGCCGAACATGGAATAGACAGTCAGGTAATTTGTGTTGCAAACAATATTAATGTCCTAAATAATATTGAAAAGCAGCTAAATATTCAAATTGAAGAATTACCAAGAAAAGATATTGCCAGGGAGGTAATTGCAAACTCAAAATTTATTTACATGAACGATATGCAGGATACCATTGATATAGTTAACGAATATGCCCCGGAGCACTTAATTCTGGTAACAGAGAATAATGATTTTTATATAGAAAATATAATAAATGCAGGTTCGGTATTTATTGGAAATTATACGCCCGAAAGTGCCGGTGATTATGCCTCAGGAACAAATCACACTTTACCAACCAATGGTTTCGCAAAAACTTATAGCGGTGTAAATTTAGACAGCTTTACTAAAAAAATAACGTTTCAAAAAATAACAAAAGAAGGTATTAATAATATTGGAAAAACAATTGAGATTATGGCAAAAACAGAAGGCCTTCATGCTCACAAAAATGCTGTAACAGTGAGATTAACTTCTGAAAACAATGTAAATTATGGAAAATCTATTACGCGGTAATATAAAAAAGCTACAAGCATATTCATCGGCCAGGGATGAATTTACAAAGCAAGCCGAAGTGTATCTGGATGCTAATGAAAACCCCTTTAATAATGGGATTAACAGGTATCCTGATCCTTATCAAAACCAGTTAAAAGAAAGGGTTTCTGATCTTAAAAAAATTGCTAAAGAGAAAATATTCTTTGGAAATGGAAGCGATGAAGTCATTGATTTAACTTTTAGAACTTTTTGCGAACCGGGAAAGGATAATGTAATTATATGCCCTCCTACTTATGCCATGTATAAAGTACTTGCAGACATAAATAACATTGAAGTTAAAGAAGTTATACTAAACAATGATTTCAGCCTGAATACTAATAGAATTATTTCTGTTGTTAATGAAAACACAAAGCTTATAATATTGTGTTCACCTAATAATCCAACAGGAAACTCAATTAATAAATCAGATTTAGAATTGTTGCTTTCCAAGTTGAATTACATTGTTCTGGTTGATGAAGCATATATCGATTTTAGCGATAAAGAAAGTGCATTAGATTTAATTGATAAATATCCAAATCTTATTATTTGTCAAACTTTATCTAAAGCCTGGGGAATGGCAGGTATAAGAATTGGAATGGCTTTTACATCAACTGAAATTGTAGAAATCCTAAACAAGGTAAAACCACCATATAATATCAACACTCTTTCGCAACAAAAAGCTTTTGAAAAATTAAGAAATAAAAGTTTGTATCTCGATATCCTGAATATGATTCATACACAAAAAAGACTTCTAACTCGAAAACTAAAAGAATTTACTAATGTTGAAAAAGTATATCCTTCCGATGCTAATTTCTTACTTGTGAAATTTACTAATTCAAAATTCGTTTTTGAAAAATTGCGGAAAAAAGGAATAATAGTCAGAGACAGGTCTAAACAGGTTTTATGCGAAAATTGTTTACGGATTACTGTTGGAACTGAGAAAGAAAACAAGAAATTGATTATTAAACTTAAAGAAATTGAAAAATGAAAAAGTTGCTTCTTATAGATAGAGACGGAACAATAGTAATTGAACCGCCTATTGATTATCAACTTGATAATTTTGAAAAACTTGAATTTTATCCTGGCGTTTTTAGTTATCTGTCAAGAATAGCTAATGAGCTTGACTATGAATTAATAATGGTTACAAATCAGGATGGATTAGGAACAGAGTCTTTTCCGGAAGATACTTTTTGGCCGGTACATAATAAAATAATTCAAGCTTTTGAAAACGAAGGGGTCGGGTTTTCTGAGGTATTGATTGATAAATCATTTCCGGAAGACAATGCCCCAACACGTAAACCGGGAACAGCTTTGCTGACAAAATATCTTAATGGTAATTACGATTTGGAAAATTCTTTTGTAATAGGTGACCGGCTTATCGATGTTGAACTTGCAACAAATTCAGGCTCGAAGGCGATCTACCTTTCCGGCAATAAAAAAGAAAAAAACTCAACAATTGCATTACAAACAACTTCATGGAAAGAGATATACGAGTTCCTGAAATTCGGACAACGAAAAGCTGAAATTACAAGAAAAACAAAAGAGACAGATATTATTCTTAAAGTAAATCTGGACGGAACCGGAAAAGCTGAAATAAATACAGGAATAAAATTTTTCGACCATATGCTTGAACAAATCAGCAAACACGGATTAATTGATTTACAAATAGAAGTAAAAAGCGATTTGGAAGTTGACGAACACCATACTATTGAAGACACTGCTATTGTCCTGGGAGAAGCTGTTAATAAAGCAATGAAGAATAAATTGGGAATGGATCGTTATGGCTTCCTTTTACCAATGGATGATAGTTTAGCACAAGTTGCTATAGACTTCGGTGGTAGAAATTGGATAAACTGGAATGCGGAATTCAAGCGAGAGAAAATTGGTGAAATGCCTACAGAAATGTTTTTTCACTTTTTTAAATCGTTTAGCGATTCTGCTAAATGCAATCTGAATATCAAAGCCGAAGGAACTAATGAACATCATAAAATCGAAGGAATTTTTAAAGCATTTGCAAAAGCAATAAAAATGGCTGTAAAAAGAGACATTAATAGTAATGTTCTTCCTTCAACCAAAGGAATGATATAACTTTTCAATATAATAAATTTATGGTTCATCCGAAAAATAAATAGGTGTCAGGTGGAAGGATGGAATAGTGGAATACTGGAAAGATGGTAAAATGGAAAAAAACATTAATATAAGGTTTAATCAATTAATAAAATCTTTACAAAAAAAAATGAAGGAGGCCAATTAGGATGATGCATTCCAACAAATTAAAAAGGATTAATGGTGAATTTTCACGTTTTACATCTATATTCCCTGTCTGGAAGTCGGGCATTATTCCAACCTTCCAATATTCCATTAATCCAGGATAACTAAGCATTATCCTGAAGAACCAAATATATGAAGCTAGTAATTATTGACTACGGTGCAGGAAATATTAAATCAGTGAAATACGCACTTGAGCGTATTGGTGTTAACGCTGAGCTAACAAACGATTTAGTGAAAATAGAAAATGCCGATAAAGTTATTCTTCCCGGGGTTGGCGAAGCAAGTTCCGCTATGGTTGAGCTAAAAAAATATAAATTAAACAAACTAATTCCTGCTTTAAAACAACCGGTTTTAGGAATCTGTTTAGGGATACAATTAATGTGCGAATTTACAGAAGAGGGCAATACCGATTGTATGGGTATTTTTCCAATTAAGGTAAAGAAGTTTACTACAAAACTTAAGGTTCCACAAGTTGGATGGAATAATATTTCAAAATTAAAAACCTGTTTGTTCAATCAAGTGAAAGAAAATGAATATGCATATTTTGTGCATTCATTCTACGCTCCTTTATCGGAATATACCATAGCACAAACTACTTATGATAAAGAATTTTCAGCAGCATTGCAAAAAGCTAATTTTTATGCATGTCAGTTTCACCCCGAAAAAAGCAGCGATGCAGGGCAGCAGATATTGAAAAACTTTGTGAATTTGTAAAGGCGGAAGTAAGGGGAAGAAAAGGCAAAAGGCAGAAGGCAGAAGGCAAAAGGGAAGAGGAGAAAAGGTGAAGATGAGAAGAGGTGAGTAAGGAGAGGAAGAAGAGGTGAGAGGTGAGTGAAGAAAAGTAAGAAGTAAGTAGTAGGTAAGGAAGGATGAAGAAAAATGAGTAAATGAGAAGAGGGGGTGAGGGAGCGACTGAGAGATGAAGAGAAAAGGCTAAAAAGGAGAAGAAAAGATGAGGAGATGAGAAGGTGAGAAAATGCGAAAATGAGAAGAGAGGGCAAAGAAGAGAAGAAAAAGTAAGAAGCAGGAAGTCGGAAGACGGAATAGCAAATAATTAAAAAACTAAGAAAATGAAAATAATACCCGCGATAGATATAATAGAAGGCAAATGTGTTCGGTTAGAACAAGGCAATTATTCAATAAAAAAGATTTATAGCGAAAATCCGCTTGAAATTGCAAAACAATTTGAAGATAATGGCATCAGAAATTTACATCTTGTAGATTTAGACGGAGCAAAAACGGGTAAAATTGTAAATTGGAAAGTGTTAAGCCAAATTGCATTAAGAACAAACTTGAAAATTGATTTTGGCGGAGGTATAAAATCATACAATGATTTAAATATTGCCTTCGAAAACGGAGCGAACCAGATAACTGCAGGAAGTATTGCCGTGAAAGACAAGCAACAGGTTTTATCATGGATAAATAAATACGGGAATGAAAAAATAATTTTAGGTGCAGATGTGAAATCTGAAAATATTGCGATTAACGGATGGAAAGTAAATACCAATCTTAACGTTTTTAATTTTATATCCGATTATTTTAAAAATGGAATTAAGAATGTAATATGCACAGATATAAGTAAAGACGGAATGTTAGAAGGAACTTCAATTGATCTGTATAAAAAGATATTAGAAAAACTTCCTGATATTAAGCTAATTGCCAGTGGTGGCGTAACCAATATTAGTGAGTTAAATTTACTTATTGACATTAATGTTGATGGTGTAATTATTGGCAAAGCTATTTATGAGAATAAAATAAAACTTCAAGAATTACAAAAGTATGTTGACTAAAAGAATAATACCTTGTTTAGATATAAAAGACGGCAGAACAGTTAAAGGTGTAAATTTCGAAAACCTTATTGATGCCGGCGACCCTGTTGAATTAGCAAAATACTATTCGGAAAACGGAGCTGACGAACTTGTTTTTCTTGATATTTCAGCTACAAAAGAAAAACGTAAAACCCTTGTTAATTTAGTTGAAAGAATTGCAAAAAATGTTAACATTCCTTTTACTGTTGGCGGAGGTATTTCTTCTGTCGGAGATGTGAGTATTTTGTTACAATCCGGAGCTGATAAGGTATCCGTGAATTCATCTGCTGTAAAAAATCCGGAATTAATAAACCATTTAGCAAACAAGTTTGGAAGCCAATGTATCATTGTCGCTATAGACGCGAAACAAACCGAAAATAATTGGAAAGTTTATCTTGTAGGAGGGAAAGTCCCTACTGAAATTGACCTTTTTGAATGGGCCGCGGAAGTTGAAAAAAGAGGTGCGGGTGAAATCCTGTTTACATCTATGAACCATGATGGAACAAAAGACGGATTTGCAAACCAAACTTTGGCAATAATTTCACAGCTGGTTAATATTCCTGTAATAGCATCAGGAGGGGCCGGTAATAAACAACATTTCGCTGATGTTTTTAAAATTGGAAAGGCAGATGCAGCTTTGGCTGCAAGTGTTTTTCACTTTAACGAAATTTCCATCGCGGAATTAAAGCAGTTTTTAAACAATCAAGATATTAATATGAGGATTTAGCTACTGCTTATCAATTAATTTAATTATTTAACAATAAAAAAATGAATATAGATTTCAATAAAAATAACGGATTGGTTCCTGCAATAATTCAGGATGCAGAAACAAAAACAGTTTTAATGCTTGGGTATATGAACCACGATGCATATAACAAAACTATAGAAACAAAAAGAGTAACTTTCTTTAGTCGTAGCAAGCAAAGACTTTGGACGAAAGGAGAAACGAGTGGCAATTATCTGAATTTATTAAGTATTGATATTGATTGCGATAACGATACATTATTAATAATGGTAAATCCTGCCGGACCAACATGCCACACCGGAACCGATACTTGCTGGAGTAAAGAAAATAACGCTAATTATGGTTTCTTATCAAAACTGGAAGACATTATTACCGAACGACGTGAAAATATGAGTGATAAATCATATACAGCGTCATTATTCAAAAAGGGAATAAACAAAATTGCTCAAAAAGTTGGTGAAGAAGCAATTGAAGTCGTAATTGAGGCTAAGGACAATAATGACAACTTATTCCTTAACGAAATTGCAGACTTATTGTTTCACTATTTAATTCTTTTACAGGCAAAAGGCTTTAAACTAAACGATGTTGTTGAGACTTTAAAAAAAAGACATAAAGAATACTTAAGGTAATATTAAGAAAAAAAATAGTATATTTCTATTGATATTTATTCAGGTATTAATACCTATTATATTGGATTTTACCCACTTACACATAAAATTCATTCTTTACCTATGCCTGTTCAAATAAAACAAGTTAAATCGAAAGGTGATCTTCGTAAATTCATTTATCTGCCGGATAAATTGCATAAAGATCATGAAACCTGGGTGCCTCCTTTATACTCAGATGAGTGGAAGTTCCTTAATCCAAAAAAGAATATAGCACACTCATATTCAGATACAATTCTTTTTTTAGCTTACCGGGATAATGAAATTGTCGGACGAATTATGGGAATTATTAACAAGACTCATAACAAGCTAAATAATTTAAAGAATGGAAGATTCTTTCTACCCGAATCAGTAAATGATCAGGAGGTTGTACATGAGCTATTATCTTCTGTTGAAGAGTGGGCGAGAAAAAAAGGAATGGATAAACTGGTAGGTCCGCTTGGTTTTTCTGACAAAGATCCCCAGGGTTTTATTATTGAGGGCTTTGACCACCGGGCAATTATTGCGACTCCATGTAATCATAAATATATGGTGTATCTGATAGCAAATGAAGGGTTTACGAAAGAGATTGACCTTCTTGATTTTGTTATTCCAGTACCTGAGAAAGTACCAGAGGTTTATGAAAGGATCTTTCAACGAGCTTCCCGTAAAGAGGGTTTTATTTTACAGGAATTTAAAAAACGAAAGGAACTTAAAGCACTTATTATACCTGTATTCAGATTAATGAATGAATGCTACAGCCACATCTATGGCTTTATTCCTATTGAAGAAAGTGAGATGATTAAACTGGCAGCTCAATATATACCGATACTTGATCCAAAATATCTAAAAGCTGTCACTCTTGATGGGGAAATAGCAGGTTTTGTAATAGGTATCCCTGATTTTAGTGAGGGACTTCAAAAATCCCGTGGCAGATTATTCCCGTTTGGAATTTTCAGGATAATGAAGGCAATGAAAAATACCGACCGGGTAAATCTATTGCTCGGAGCAGTTAAACCGAAGCATCAAAACAAGGGAATCAATGTGATGATGGCAGTAAAATTTTTTGAGACAGCAATCGCAGAAGGAATAAAAGAAATTGAAAGTCACCTGATTCTTGAAACCAATACCAAAATGTTAGGAGAAGTTGATAAGGCAGGAGGGACATTATACAAGCGATTCAGGATCTTTAGAAAGGATCTGTTGTAATGTGTTTCTATTCAATGATCTCCAGAATTAAATATTATAGAAATTTGTAGCTAATCAGTCGGCAGTCCATAGTCATCAGTCAGGAGTCAGCAGTCGGCAAAAATGCAAAGTATATTATAAACTTTAGTCATTTAATCATTT
>JADFUQ010000323.1 GCA_015222065.1 Bacteroidota bacterium | reverse complement strand
TTGGATTCTTCGGCAGTTGAAAAACCGGCATACTGACGTATAGTCCATGGACGCATAACATACATTGTAGAATAAGGTCCCCGGAGAAAAGGAGGTAATCCCGCGGCAAAATCAAGATGTTCCAGTTCATCTATGTCCTTTCGTGTATATACCGGCTTTACCGGTATCTTTTCAGATGTCTGCCAATCTGATGATATTTGATTCTGTTTCTCCCACCCGGCATCGTTAAGAGATGATTTTCTGAATTCTTTAAAATCTATTTTTGAAAAATCTGGTTTCATCTGTTTATAATTTATTTTTTAATGGTCAGATGTAGCTCACATAACAAAATTTAATCATGCCACTGTGTGTCAAAATAGATAAAATTTTGTCATGTTCGGTTCATATTTGTAATTTAACACACTGGTTATTAAACAATTTTTAATTCTTGCTGAAAATTTCTCAATACATCCAGCACATCCGTTTTAATATGGATAAAATGTTTATACCCGGTTTCTTTAAGGTTATCAATTGATTTTTTCGGATATCCGGCAATAACCAGAATTGTCTTGCCACTTAAGCTCTGATAGATTGTATCTGCAATTTCGGGATATTCCTCATCCGAACTACATAAAACAACCATTTCAGGATTTTTCTTCTTTACCGCATTCAACCCTTCCTCTGCTGTTTCAAAACCTATATTGTCAACAATAATAAAACCGGCAATGGCAAACAGATTTGTGGCAAAAGCAGTCCGTGCTTTTCTCATTTTTTTATCCCCGTATGTAAACAGGAATACTTCCGGGGTTTTACCTTTATATTTTTCAGTGTTCATTCGTAATTCTTCGAATACTTCAGCAACACGGAATTTTTTCAGGGGCTTAGCTACCAGATTATCCGGAAGTTTATTACTCCCGTTGCCTTCCTCAACCTTGACATTTTCAATTGCAGATTCCCGGGTATTAACATACTGGTTAGTTCCAACCAGCACCTCTTTCCGTAAAGCCAGATTCATGCTCCGTTTCCTGCATAATTCCTCAATTTGTTCCTGTATAAATCCGTTCTCTAATGCTACAATGTATCCTCCGGCTTTTTCTATTTGCTGAAATAGTTTCCATGTCTCTGAAACAAGTGAATCTGTTAATGATTCAATATAATATGAACCTGCTGACGGATCAGTTACCTTATCAAAATATGCCTCATTTTTAAGTATTATCTGTGTATTACGTGCTATTCTTTCTGAAAAATCTGAAGAATCCTTGAAATTCCGGTCAAACGGTTTTACATATAACGAATTGGTGCCCCCGATTGCTGAAGCCATTGCCTCTGTAGTTATCCGTAACATATTCACATAAGGATCATAAACCGTTTTATTAAAATCAGAAGTTTCAGAGTGGATGTAAGTTTTTAAACTATCTTCCGATTTTGGCTCCCAGGCTTGTACTATTCTGGCCCACAGCATTCTTGCAGCCCGCAGTTTGGCAATTTCCATAAAATAGTTGGACCCTGAACCCAGGTTAAATTGTATATTTTGAGCAACCAGATCAACCGGCAGTCCCATTCCGGTAAATATTGAAAGGTATTCATTTCCTGTAGCAAGACTAAATGCCAGTTCCATTACTGCTGAAGCACCGGCATTACAAAAATCTATTCCGTTTACACAAATCAACCGGAAAAAAGGAAATTTTTTACTGTATTTTTCAATGAGTCCGGCTGCATCATTAATATCCTGTTCCCTGTTTGTAATGTATTTTCCATTATTTGTAAGATATCCAATGGGATCATAATTTGCGGAACCGGTAATTTTGCCGGGATTGATTCTTCTCTTTTTTGTTATCTCTGCGAACAAGGAAATAATCTTTGGAGTTTCTGTTCCGGAAAGGAAATTGATGCATGTTTTTTCCAATTCTATTCCATCCAGCAGTTTTTCAAGATCATCCGGAGTTTTTACAGAACCCTTTTTTACAATAAATCCCAGCGCCGTTGCTCCTTTTTCCAATACCCGAAGTGCTTTGTGGTTTGCTTCGTCAGGCTGTTTTACAAGAATATCCTCACGGATATCCCATTTGTTTCCATACTTACTAAATCCTCTTGTATAAGGAAATTCTCCCGGATGAGAGTTCAAATAACCAAGTTGTTCAAGGTGTTCAGAGCGATAATATGGCTTAACACTAATACCCTCAGGAGATTTCCAGACAAGTTTTTTTTCGTAATCGACCCCTTTCAGGTCCTGTATAATTTTCTCTTCCCATTCCTCTATTGAAACTACAGGAAAATCTTTAAACAAATCATTGCCTTTTGTTCCTGACATAATAATATTTTTTTTCGATGCAAAATTAATGGATTTTTAGATGATTCATCCAATGATTTTTATCATTCTATTCAAGTAATAGAAATAATGCATGGTAAAATATTTTACAAACCAGCATGAAAAGTTTACTGTCCAAAAGATTTAAAGCTAATAGCAACTATTCAGTGTCTTAAAGTTGGAATGACTAAAATGACTAAAATTTTAGGCTAATTTCATTATACTTTGCATTTTTGCCGACTGTTGACTGTTGACTGCCGACTG